>CAMPJM010000073.1 GCA_946886805.1 uncultured Flammeovirgaceae bacterium
TTACTTGAGAAACGAATTCTATAATAAGAGATTTTAAAATCTGTAAATCAATTCTTGATTTTTTTATTTAAGTTTAAGCTCAAACTTTTCCTTAGGTGGAAATGAAAATTTAATACCATTGACTATGACACCGAACAAAAAAATTTTAGCGGGCATTAATCTGTCGCATCTGGATGAGCAGGTGATTTCTTTTACCTCACTTTTAAGCACAATTATTCAACCCGCCACATTGATTTTCTACCATGTGTTAAAAAAAGGTTCGGACGAAACTGATACCATTGAAGTTAGGAAAACTGAAGTTAAGCACAAAGTTGTCGAGTCTTTCGGTGAAACCATACCTGATAGTGCTGTCTTTCTTGTTGAATCTGGCAGTCCGGGAGATCTACTCATAAAACAATCAAAAGAAAAAAATATCGATTTGATGGTAATGGGCCGTCAAGCTAGTGAAAGCAACCAAAATTTTATTGAAAGCTTGATAAATGCCTCTGAAAGCTCACTTTTTCTTGTTCCCGAGAATTCTACACCAAAAATCACCAACATTGTAGTAGGGATCGACTTTTCTGAGGAGTCACACCTTTGTTTGGATACAGCGGTAATTATTGCGAATAAAACCGGTGCTGATATCCACTGTTTAAATATTTATCATGTCCCCTCAGGTTACCACACATCAGGAAAGAGTTATGAGGAGTATTCGGAAATCATGAAGAATAATGCCAGAAAAGAAGCTGATAAATTCGAAAAGAAGTACAAATACGACATTCCTTTAAATTTTGATTTTAGGTTGGATGATGACAATGATCCCGCAGATAAATTATATGAATATGCTCAAAAGACCAATGCCGATCTAATTTGCGTGGGCTCAAGAGGGCTTGCCACTATTGCTGCTTTGTTTTTTGACACCACTGCGGAAAAAATTGTCGAAATTTCTAATAACGTCCCCATGTTGGTGGTGAAAGCCAAGAATAAACACAGGAGCTTTTTCGACGCAATAAGGGAGTTGTAGTTAAGGGCGAAATCGAAAAAATATGAAAAATAAAAAGGCGCTTCTAATAATAGACATGCAAAATGGTTCTTTTACATCAGAAACCCCACGGTTCGATACCGATGGTGTTGTGAAGAGAATTAATACCTTGGCCAACATTTGTAGGGAGAATAATCTTCCGGTGATTTTTATTCAACATGATGGCTCTAAATGGAATGAGTATATTCCAAATACGTCTGATTGGGAGTTGCTTCCTGATTTAGTTGTGAACGATTCGGACATATTTATATCCAAAAGCGCGAACGATTCTTTTTATGAAACGGATCTTTATCCAAAGCTTAAAGAATTAAAGGTGAATGAGCTAATAATTACTGGTTGTGCAACCGACTTTTGTGTTGAATCTACTATACAATCTGCTTTGGTAAAAGATTTTAATGTTACCGTTGTAAAAGATGGTCATACCACGGGCGCCAGGCCACACTTAAAAGCTGAACAGGTTGTTGAGCATTATAATTGGGTTTGGCAAAACATGATCCCAACAAGAGGATCAATAAAAGTTACGAATCTGGAGAATGTTTTAATAAGTCCGGAATCTGAAGTGGACAACCGTAGCTGAGGAAATCTTTTCTTGTTTAAACCAATTGCGATTTTATAAGTCTTTCAATCGCAGGTCTTTACCTCTTGTTTCATAATCTTTTTAAAGCTACTTCACAGTCTCAGCAGATAGAGCGTAATCGAGATTGATTTTTTGCTAAAATAAATTTAGCATTACTAAAATCTTATTTGTTGATTATTTGTTAATAACTCAGTAAAACTGTGGGTAAGGTGCAGGTTATTGTTAACAAGTGGCAGTATAAATTGTGGAAAAACGCTTTATAACAATTAAATCTTTTTGGGTAGGTTTGCCGATATAATAATTCTCAGGATATAATTACCATATCATCAGGGTAGACTCTTGCCCGGAAAAAAAAGCATTTATGACAGTTGATAAATCAAGCGCATTAAGATTAGGTTACAAAAGTAAGTTTAGCAAGGCGGGTGAAATGGGCACTGCTTTAGGGAAGCTTCCTCCTCAGGCCATCGATCTGGAGGAAACCGTCCTGGGTGCTTTGATGTTGGAAAAAGATGCGCTTACTACAGTTATTGATATTTTGAAGCCCGAGAGCTTTTATAAAGATGCCCATAGAGAAATATACGCTGCAATTGTTGCCCTTTTTAATAACTCAGAACCAGTAGATCTAAGAACCGTAGCAAATCAGCTCCGCAAGGATGGAAAACTGGAATTTGTGGGAGGGGCTTATTATATAGCGGATCTTACCACAAAAGTTAACTCGGCAGCCAATATAGAATATCATGCGAGAATTGTATCCGAACAAGCAATTAAACGGGAATTGATAAGAATATCTTCGGAAATTCAGCACGAAGCTTACGAGGATACTACAGATGTGTTTGCCCTTTTGGATCGGACAGAACAAGCTTTGTTCGAAGTTTCAGAATCCAACATAAGGAAAAATTATGCTGATATGCGCTCCATAATGAAGGAAGCCATGGACGAATTGGAAGCAAAGAAGCACCATAAAGATGGGCTTACTGGAGTTCCGACTGGATTTAGTGCTTTGGATAGAGTTACTTCGGGGTGGCAAAAATCGGATTTGGTCATTATAGCGGCAAGACCAGGTATGGGTAAAACAGCCTTTGTGGTGTCAGCAATGAGAAACGCCGCAGTGGATTTTGGGCAAGCAGTGGCAATCTTTTCCCTGGAGATGTCATCGGTTCAGTTGGTAAACAGGTTGATTTCCGCCGAAGCCCAACTTGAAAGTGAAAAAATTAAAAAAGGTAACTTGGCAGATTACGAGTGGGAACAGCTCGTGCATAAAACAGCGAAGCTCACCGAAGCCCCCATTTTTATAGATGATACTCCGGCCTTATCCATTCTTGAATTGCGGGCAAAATGCAGGAGATTAAAGGCACAGCACGACATTAAATTAATTATTATAGATTACCTTCAATTGATGTCTGGAGATTCTACAAAAAGTGGTGGGGGAGGAGGAAACAGAGAGCAGGAAATTGCCTCTATTTCAAGGGCACTGAAGAACATTGCCAAGGAATTGAGCGTGCCTGTGATAGCACTTTCTCAATTGAGTAGAGCCGTGGAAACAAGAGGTGGCGACAAAAGACCGCAGCTTTCGGATTTGAGGGAGTCAGGCTCTATTGAGCAAGATGCAGATATGGTAATGTTCCTGTACCGTCCGGAGTATTATGGTATTACCGAAGATGAAAGCGGGATGGCGATGCAAGGCGTAGGCGAAGTGATAATAGCTAAACACAGGAATGGATCTCTGGATACCGTTCAGCTTAAGTTTATTGGTAAATACACTAAATTTGCTGATTTGGATGGTTTTAACAATTTTGAAGGTGGTTATAACAATAGCTTCCCAGCCGCTGGTGTACCGGGAGAATTTGAGGCAAAGCCAAATACAATCACCATGGGTAGTAAACTCAATCCTTCATCTAAACCGTCTACTGATAGTTTTGATAAGGATGAGGAAGCGCCATTTTAAGGTAGGTGTTGGGTGTTAGGGATTGGATGTTAGATATTAGACTGTAGACATTAGACAGTTCTTCGACGGCGGAAATTAGACTTTGGATGAAGAGGATTTGAACCTTGGAAGGGTGATATTATTGTAGTTAATTTGCAGTAGAGGCAATAACCCTCCGAACTGGATTCGGAGGGTGACACAAGATCGAAATCCTTAAAGAGATATTGGAAAAGACAAGGTTAAAGGCTTTGTTTGGCGTAGATAGAATGAAATGAGGAATATTCTGCTTTGTCGTAAATATCAGCGTTGAGAATGACTTTGTTCCCCAACTTTTCCGCTTGATCCGAAACAATCCGATCTGTTCCAAATTATTTAAGGATGGTCTTTTTAATTCCCTAAACATAAAAATTTTGAAAGCATTAGTATTATCTGCTCCCAATAAAATTGAAATTATAGAAAAGGAAAAACCAAATATTGGTCCCGGTGAGGCACTTGTAAGGATTAAGGCTGCTTCACTAAACCATAGGGATCAATGGTGCAGAGAAGATAAATATCCAAATATACAATATGGAACCACGCTCGGCTCTGATGGCGCGGGAATAGTAGAACAGGTTGGTGATAAATCAGATAATCATTGGCTGCAAAAGGAAGTCGTAATTAATCCGAATATTTTCTGGGGAGCTAATCCCGCTGTTCAATCTTCAGAGTACACCATTTTAGGGATGCCCAATAATGGAACCTTTGCTGAATATATAGTGGTACCTGCTGACCGGCTTCATCTCAAACCTTCTTATTTAAATTTTATTACAGCCTCTGCTTTTCCGCTCGGCGGCTTAACTGCCTATAGGGCAATTTTTACCCATGGAAAAGTAAAGTCCGCTGATAACGTTTTGATTTCTGGCGTGGGTGGTGGAGTTGCTCAGTTTGCCTTTCTTTTTGCCAAAACAGCGGGTGCAAATGTTTTTGTCACTTCAAGCAAACCTGAAAATATTGAACAAGTTAAGGAGATGGGGGCTAAGGGAGGATTTAATTATAAGGAAGATGATTGGACTAAAACAGCAAAAAAACAGACCGGGGGTTTTGATGTAATCATTGATAGTGCTGGTGGAGATCAGCTTAATGACTTGATTAAGCTGGCAAAGCCAGGAGGTAAAATTATTTTCTACGGAGCTACTACTGGTTTGCCCAAAGATCTGAATCTTCGTCCAATCTTCTGGAACCAATTAACCTTACAAGGTTCCACCATGGGAAATGACGAAGAATTTGCTGCGATGTTAAATTTTGTTGCAGAAAATAAAATAGAACCAATCATTTATTCAATTCGCCCTTTTGACCACATTATAAGTGCTTTTGATGATATGAAGGCAGGCAAACAGTCTGGCAAATTGGTAGTGGAGTTTTAATTCCATTATCTTGGGGTGATTACTTCCTTAGCCAAAGTTTAATTACCTCGCGACCATTGCGCAACAAGTTCCCTACTGGATGACACTGTTCTTATTGTTATTCAGGTGGAAACCTGTTGTAGCCTAGCAGTACTGTTAGAGTTGAGGGACGTCGTTCACATTTACCTCACTGCCATTATGTAACAAGTTCCCCCACTGGATGATAGCACGCTGGTCGTGGCGTCTCGCTACGTCCATTTCCCTTAGAGTGTCTCGCTCATCTACGAAACTATTGACATTCAGAAACCTGTCGAAGATTAGCAGTTTTTGCTATACTTGAGAAACAAATCTAAAAATGGCCTGCTAACAGCATAGGAAGATTTAACCCTAAAATGACGCTCTCAAACTTTTTCGCTTGATCTCATTTTCTTTGCGGCCTTAGCGAGTAACCTTTGCGATCTTTGCGTGAAAATTTCTTTAAGCATGAAATGCTTTTTTTGAATTCACTCCTCCTCAAATAGAAATTCATTATACGCATTTTGCAACTCTTTAAAAGCGTGGTGCTCCCCTTGTTCCTTGCAAATTTTCAAACCTTTTAAAAATATCTTTTCTGCTTCCTCTTTTTTATCTAAAAAGCTATAAAGTTTGGCTGCATGATAATAAGTGCCGGTATAATTCGGGTGATTTTTCAATAATCCCTCAAAGTATTCCATAGCTTTTGCTGGATATTCAGTCTGATATTCCAGAGCGATGGCGTACAAAGTAAAGGGGTCGTTTTTGTCCTCTTCTAAAAATTTAAAAAGTTGAGCTAATCTTTGTTCATTCATATAACTAAAATTTGTGGAAAAATTTTGATTTTAATGTTAAAACTCGGTATTTATCAATCGAAATCCATTTTTTAATTTATTTTAATATTCTGTAACTTCACACGAAATTTAAAGTTAATAAACTGATCAGGTAAAAATGATATCCGCTATACCGGATTAGTCATAATAATTTTTTAACCAAAGGAACGATGAAAAACAGCGGAATCCATCGACCTTATAAATCATTTTTAGAATGAATATTTTAGTCTGCATTACTCATGTGCCAGATACTACATCAAAAATTACTTTTACTGAAAACGATACAAAATTAAATACTGCAGGGGTACAATTTATTATTGGTCCTTACGACGATTACGCATTGGCGCGCGCTATAGAATTAAAAGAAGCGAACAATGGAAAAGTCACAGTTTTAAATGTCGGAGAAGCTGAAACAGAACCTACTATTAGAAAGGCGCTTGCCATAGGTGCTGATGAAGCAATCCGGATCAACGCTTTTCCTTCTGATGCTTATTTTGTTGCGGAAGAAATTGCGAAGGTAGCAAAAGAAGGAAATTACGATTTGATTTTAATGGGTCGGGAGTCAATTGATTTTAATGGTGGACAGGTTCATGGAATGGTTGGTGAATTGTTGGGGATTCCATCGATTTCTCCTGTGATGAAACTGGATATTGAAGGAGGAAAAGCCAAAATGGCCCGTGAAATAGAAGGCGGTAAGGAGTATTTAGAAGTTAGCTTGCCTTTTGTTGCCGGTTGCCAGGAACCAATTGCAGAGTGGAAGATACCCAATATGCGGGGAATCATGTCGGCCAGAACAAAGCCACTGAAAGTAGTGGAGCCTTCAACATCGGCTAATTTAACTCAGGTACTGAAATATGAGCTTCCTCCAGCAAAAGGAAACGTAAAAATGATTGATGCTGGCAACGTGGAAGAGCTGGTTAGATTGCTCAAAGATGAGGCGAAAATCTTATAGGAATGTTGAACTATGAATGTTGAATTTTAAATGAATTTATTAGATTCGTAATTCATAATTTAAATAGATAAGTTTAAATTTTAAGGGTGGAATGGGAGAATAATAGTGGATCTTAGCACTTTTTATTTTCATTCATTTATAATCCATAATTTAAAATTCAACATTCATTTCAGTCATTCACACTTCAGTCATTTATAATTCATAATTTAAAAATTTAAAATTTCTTAAGATGTCTATATTAGTATTTTTAGAAAGTGCAGATGGAATTATTAAAAAGACTTCTCTGGAAGCAGCTTCCTATGCAGCAGCAATTGCTGAAAAGGATGGTAGCACTGTAACCGGAATTGCTATGGGAGCCATAGATGCGGGTGAATTGGCAAGAACGGGTAAACATGGAATTAATAAAGTGTTTCATGTAGACAACGAAAAGCTGAACCAGGGGATTATTCAGGCATATGCTACAGTATTGGCACAGGCTTTTGAAAAAGAAAATGCAAATATTTTGGTTTTGGCCAAATCGGCTTTGGGAGATCCTGTTGCGGCGCGATTGGCTATAAAAGTTAAAGGAAGCCTGGCTTCCAACGTTACCGACCTTCCCGATCAGACAGATGGTTTCAAGGTAAAACGAAGTATTTATACAGGAAAAGCTTTTGCTTATGCTTCATTAACAGCTGAAAAGAAAATATTAGCAATTAAAAAGAATGCTATAGCTCTAAAAGAAGACGGTGAAGAAGCACAGGTTGAAAAATTTGATGTGACCTTAAACGATGCTGATTTTTCGACTCAAATTACTGAAGTTGAAAAGGCTACCGGCGATGTTTTGTTGCCAGAGGCGGATATTGTTGTTTCCGGAGGAAGAGGAATGAAGGGTCCTGAAAACTGGGGTATGCTTGAAGAATTAGCCAAAACACTAGGAGCTGCTACAGGTTGTAGTAAACCAGTATCGGATATGGATTGGAGGCCACATCACGAACACGTGGGACAAACAGGAATAAAAGTAAGTCCTACTTTGTATATTGCCGTGGGTATTTCAGGAGCAATTCAGCATTTAGCTGGAGTAAACAGTTCCAAGTATATTGTAGTGATAAACAAAGATCCTGAAGCACCATTTTTCAAATCGGCGGATTATGGCATTGTAGGTGATGCTTTTGAGGTTGTGCCTAAGCTGACAGAAGCAATAAAGGCGGCAAAATAAAATAAACAAAGAAAAATCTTTTAACGTGGATAAAATAAAACTGGAAATATTAGGTCTTTCTTCCAGCCAGTCTCAATCTGGTTCATTTGCACTTGTTCTAGGGGAAACAACCGGAAGCAGAAGATTGCCTATCATTATTGGGATGTTTGAAGCTCAGGCAATAGCTATTGAAATTGAGAAGATAATTCCTAATAGGCCAATGACGCATGACCTTTTCAAGTCTTTTGCACATAATTTTAATTTTACAGTGCAGGAAATCTTGATATCAGACCTTAAGGAAGGGGTTTTCTTTGCTAAAATCGTCTGCAGCGATGGGGAAAAGTCAACAGAGATTGATGCCCGTCCTTCTGATGCAATTGCCATTGGTTTAAGGTTTAATGTTCCAATTTTTACTTATGAAGCAGTATTGTCAGAGGCGGGAATAGTGCTGACAGATGAAACGGAAGAGGAGGTCGAAGACGAAAAAAAGCCTTTGTCGAAGTCCAAAAAGGAAAAGGACAAACCAATTGGGGAACAATTAAAAGACCTGCCAACAGATAAGCTTCAAATAATGCTGAACGAATCCCTTTCGAAAGAAGAATACGAAAAAGCAGCAAAAATCCGCGATGAAATAAATAAAAGAAATTGAAATAAGAAACAAAAAAGAGACAGCACTTAGCTATCTCTTTTTTCCTTTTAAGCAACATGTTGACATGCCTTTCCCCATTTTTCCGAACCAAATACAACTTCTGTAGGGAAGTTGCATTAAGTATAGATTTTGGACTGCCTATAAATTTCAGGTCAAGCAACAATTCTGGAAGCGTTTGCACAAGCTTGATTGACCCTAAGTGAACACAAGCGGCATCTAAAGACATTGACAAAGTTTTAAAGACTTTTTCCACCAAGGATGTCAAGGAAGATGCGACAGGGTGCAGCGCTATTATTTCCTCTGAGGCATGTTTTTCGACCCAGTTTATGGATTTTCAACCTTTGATTTAATCTTTGGGTCAGCGGAGCCCCTTGCGGATGAAATCGGGTTGCAAATCCATAAACGAGGCCACCCGGCCAGAGGGGCACGAAAACTACATTGCAGCAGAACCCTAGGTAGTCTAGCAGATAATTTGTAGCCTAAGGTTAGAGATTAAGATTTTCTAACGGTGTTCTCCAACTTTCGCGCTTGATCCGATTTTTCTTCATTGCTTCATCTATCTCCGAATTATATAAGATTTAATTAATCATTTTAAAAGGAAGTTTGTATTTTGCCCATTAAATTATAATTCATAATTAAATAATGGAATACCTACGTGGTGGTGTTGGTCTGCTCTTCCTGGTTATGGTGGCTTTCTTATTCTCAAAAGATAAAAAAGCAATTGATTGGAAGTTAGTAGGTATTGGCATTCTTCTTCAGATTATCTTTGGTTTACTGATTACCAAAGTTGATTTTGTAAATCAGCTTTTCAATATTGTCAGTACCGGCTTCGTAAAATTTCTTAGCTTTTCAAGTGACGGCGCAAGATTTCTTTTTGGAGATCTGGCTGGTGATTCCTACGGATTTATTTTTGCCTTTCAAGTACTGCCAACGATCATATTTTTCTCCACTATTTCCTCCGGTCTTTATTATTTAGGGGTGTTGCAAAAGGTCGTTTTTGGCATAGCCTGGGTAATGTCCCGTACTATGCGTTTATCAGGTGCAGAAAGTTTATCTGCGGCAGGCAATATTTTCCTTGGGCAAACAGAGGCTCCATTGCTGGTCAGACCTTTCGTGCCTAATATGACAAAATCCGAGCTGATGTGCCTGATGACGGGGGGAATGGCCACCATTGCAGGAGGGGTTTTGGCGGGCTATGTTGCTTTTTTGGGAGGCAACGATCCGGCAGAACAAGCAAAATTTGCCGCTTACTTGTTAAGTGCTTCAATTATGAATGCTCCAGCTGCTATTGTGATATCAAAAATTATCCTTCCTGAAAAAAATCCAGAGAAGTTGGATAGGAATTTACATGTAAATGAAGAATCCTTGGGTGTCAACTTAATAGATGCCTTGTCGAGAGGTGCCACAGAAGGACTAAAACTGGCTTTAAATGTCGGTGCTATGCTTTTAGCATTTATTGCTGTAATTGCTTCTATTAACTATTTTCTTTCTGGTATTATTGGGGAAAGCACAGGTCTGAATTCAATTATTATAGAATCTACCGGTGGGCAATTCCAAGGGTTATCATTGGAATATATTTTGGGGCAAGTGTTTAGGATTTTTGCATTTTTAATGGGTGTCACTTGGGATGATACTTTGGCTGTTGGGAGTTTATTGGGGCAAAAAACGGTTATAAATGAATTTGTAGCTTATTTGGGATTAGCTGAAATGAAAAATGCAGGAATATTAGAACCTAAATCAATCATAATTGCCACTTATGCATTATGTGGGTTTTCTAATTTTTCTTCAATAGCTATTCAAATTGGTGGTATAGGAGCCATGGCACCCAATCAACAAGAAAATTTATCAAGATTGGGTATGAAGGCATTGTTGGCCGCAACCCTAGCCTGTATGATGACTGCCACCATTGCCGGGGCAATTACCGGGGGCGAGGAGTTGTATAAATAGGGCGGAGGTTTCGGAAAAAGCCATCCCCGATTTTAGCACATTTGTTTTTTATCAACGATCAACTCAAGTCTTAAGATCAAAAGAGTCAAAAATTCCTCCACAATGCTATTAAGTTAAGACGATTTACCCTTCCCCGAAGCAATTCGGAGCTCGTCCCGTAGAATTACGGGGGATGAGGTATTTTAAAAGCTTAACATAGTAGCATTGAATTCCTTTCCCCACCGCCTGGTCATATGGTGGTTTAAATACTCATTTTGTGAGATGTTGAATATTTCTTCATATTTTAGAGGACTATAAACAAGTTCAACAATGAACCGATAAAAGACGTGTTGGGACAAAAAGGAATTTAGGGCTTGTAAAAAAATAAGTTGTGAGTTTATACTTTTTTTTTGCTCTTTCTCTGCGTTATAACCCCGAAAGCTTTCGGGATAAATAGCTATGGCTATTCGCAGATTTTATGCCTTAATAAAGAACAAAAAAACTAACTCTATACTTTACAACTTATTTCTCAACTAGCCCTAAGCAGATCTGGTTGGCTGAACAGATGGGCAAAAGCTACAATATGGTGAACGCTTATGCTCAAAACAGACGTCAACCAAGTTTGGAGGATTTGTACAAGATTGCTGAAATCTTAGACGTAGAAGTCAAGGAATTACTTATTGACAGAAAAGAATTGTAAAATATGGACGGAACAAGTCTGACACCAGAACAAGAAAAATTAAACGCTTTGCGACAGGTATTGCCCGAAGTATTTAGCGAAGGAAAGATAGATTGGGAAAAACTGAAAGCGACACTTGGAGAGGACATTAACTTCGCTAACGAACGCTATGTGCTGAATTGGGCAGGAAAAAGTGAGGCTTTTAAGGTATTACAAACCCCTACTACCAAAACCCTTGTTCCTTATCCCAAAGAAAGCGTGAAAGCGAATGGCACTTCCTACCAAACAGGAGAATTGTTCTATACGGATGGCCAACAATCAGAAATCATCAATCATCCATCCCAAAATCTATTCATAGAAGGTGAAAACCTCGAAGTGCTGAAAGTGCTGCAAAAAAGCTATTTCGGTAAAGTGAAAATGATTTACATAGACCCGCCCTATAATACGGGAAACGACTCATTTATTTACCCCGACAAGTTTAGCGAAAGCAAAGCCGACTATGAAAAACGTGTAGGCGACAAAGACGAAGAAGGTTATATGACCAAAGACGGTATGTTCAAGAAAAACAGCAAAGAAAATGGACAATACCACAGCAACTGGCTCAATATGATGATGCCCCGTTTGTACTTGGCAAAAAACCTTTTACGGCAAGACGGAGTGATTTTCGTTTCTATTGATGACAATGAAGTGCATAACCTACGCCTTTTGATGAATGAGATTTTTGGAGAGGAGAATTTTGTGGCAAATCTAATTTGGGAAAGAGCATATTCTCCAAAGAACGACGCAAAATATATATCGAACAGTCACGACTATATACTGATGTACGCGAAATCAATTGAAGATTTTTCAAATCGGACGGCTTGTAAGAACAGAGGAGGCGAATGCTCGTTATTCAAATCCCGATAATGATCCAAGAGGTGTATGGAAGCCGAGTGATATTTCAGTAAAAACTTATAATGCTGAAAATGATTATCCGATAACGACGCCCTCCGGGCGTATAGTAGAG
>CAMPJM010000074.1 GCA_946886805.1 uncultured Flammeovirgaceae bacterium
GCATTTCTTGTAGTGGCTTTAGTCACAGTTTCCACTTCAATTTGTTTTAAATCGGCTATCTTTTGAACAATAAAAGACAGATTAGCAGGTTCATTTCGCTTGCCTCTATAAGGAGCAGGGGAAAGATACGGGCTGTCGGTTTCCAACACAATGTTTTCTAGGGAAATATCAGGAATAACTTTGTCCAACCCTCCGTTTTTAAACGTCACTACTCCACCAATTCCCAGATAAAACCCAAGGTTGGTAATTCTTTCTGCTTCTTCCTTTGTACCTGAAAAGCAATGAAACACACCTTTCAAAGTCTCGTCATGCAAGTCTTCTACTATGGAGATTGTTTCTTCAAACGCTTCTCTGCAATGTATTACAATAGGTAAATTATGCCTTTTTGCCAACTCAATTTGGATTCTAAATGCTTCTTCCTGAGAATCCTGAAGGCTTTTGTCCCAATACAAATCTATGCCTATCTCCCCTACTGCGATAAATTTTCTTTTGTCCAACCAATTTTCCACCTCATATAGCTGCTTCTGAAATGATTTATTTACAGACGAAGGGTGCAATCCCATCATAGAAAAGCACATTTCGGGATATTTGTTCTCTACATCCAACATTAAATCTATTGATTCATGGTCTATGTTGGGCATAAAAATCTTTTCTACTCCTTTTTCCACACAGTTACCGATTATTCCGGCTAAATCATCCTTAAATTCCTTTGTGTAAATATGGGCATGGGTATCGATCATGTTGGGTTTTAGGGTTTGGGTGTTAGGTTTTGGAAGTGACAGTTTGTCTTTTCATGAAAAAGGTTGACCGCTTTTCACCAACTTATAAGTTTGGTTGAGGATAACCCTATTTTTAAAATTTATTATAAATACTATATTTAAACATTCGGTTAAAGCGGAGGAGAGCTCTGCCGGGGGGCAACTCTTCAAGGAATAAACTGAATCCAATAGCGTAAGAATAGTCCTGTATTTATTTGCAGGGCTATTTTTTTTGTATACGCATTTGGCCTTATCCCTAAAAAAACCCACCCCCAGCCATTTTTCAATCCCGAGTAAAATCATACATTTTGACAATTTTTCTTTCCGTTAATCTTACCCCCTTTATTCTGTTTTCAAGCTCTTCAGGTGTTGAGTAACCCAAACTTTTACGAGGTCGCTCACTGTTGTAAAGCTTTACAACATCCTTTACCTGTGTCCTTAGCTGGTGTAACCGCTTACTGGCTTATCTAAACGATATTGGTTCTTAATTGTCCCATTTATCCTTTCAGCATAAGAATTCTCTAAACAATTATTGGCCATACTAATGGCAATGCTTTTACGGGTTAATAGACCAGTATAAAGATCAGGACATTATTGCCTGCCTCTGTCCGAGTGATGCACCAGTGCTTTCAGACAATGGTCTTTTCTCGTCTTAAAAAGCACTTCTTAATGCTTTAGCTATCCCCACAGCATACATAGTTTCTGATACATGGTGGCCAACAATTAACCTTGAATAAACATCTTCTATAAAGGTAATATAATAAACTCTTTTTGCTGTGATATAATAGGTTATATCTCCTACCCAAACCTGGTTTATGCCATTTAATTCCCTGCCATTTACTAAATTGGCATACCTGTGGAAAGCATGATTGCTGTTGGCGGTCCTGATGTAAGACCTCTTTACTTCCAATGTCAGTTCATGCACCCTGAGCAGCTTTTCAAATTTATTAATGCCCATAGTATCGGGCTTGATCAGGTGATACAAAGGTCTGGATCCCATTTGAGGGTGTCGATGCCGGCTTTCTTTAACCTTTTCAATAACATCGACCTCCATCGGCTGACGATCCTTAAGCCTGCCCAGCTTCATAAAGTAGCCTTGCTTGCTTATAGCAGCCTTTTTATATAACGACTCCAGGCTAAAAGACTGCTGCCCTATGTGCTCCCTAAACCAACTCAACACCGGGACTTGAACTTTTTTTCAATATCAAAATTCACCTCCTTGCTAACGAACTCAATCACTTTTTGATAATAATCCAAACCCATCTGTTGCTGGCCAATCTTCTGCTCTAAGCTGGCGATCTTTTTCATTAATTCGAGCTGTATCACCTCCTGGCTCTGATGCTCTACCACCACACGTTCTCCTTTGGGCAATGAACTGTATTTCTCAATCCATTTATAGCTGATACATCATATGCTCTGGACAACTGTAGTACAGAAACCTTTTTAGCTTCTATTTGCTTTACTTTTTCCTGTTTAAAAGAAGCACTGAATGTGCGCCTTCCTTTCCCTGTTTTGTTTGACTCTTCCATTTTTATTTGTTATTTACAAATTATTGAAAAAGTTATCAACCCAACTAGCGGTCAACTTATTTTATGAGATGACAGTGGAAAATTGAAATTTGAAAGTTGAGTCTACTGTAAAACACCTAATTTTGATTTTTAACAATTATAACTTATTGATTATCAGATTAAAAATTCCTGATTTTATATAAAAACCACTTTTTGGAGTGGACTCGAAGTTGAAAGTTGGGCGAGGTTGGTGGCTTCAGAGTTCTTATTTGTAGTTCGTGGTCTTGTGCCCTCACTGGCAAATACTTTCGATTTTGGTACTTTATGCCCTTTTTACTATATTTTGGCTTGCATGCTTAAGAAAATCTCTGCGGTATGGAAACGAAATTTCGGAAGTCTAAACGGGAGTGTCGCCTTGGTCTTGTGTCCTCATAGACCACTTTTTAACGGTCAAAGTTCATCAAATCAATTTCTGCTTGTCATTTATCTAAAAATCCCGCTGTTTAGCGAGCAAAATTTATAAATCTTTAAACATTAGCGAAATTAAATTATATTAGCCGATTCATTAACCTAAACATAACATAATGGAACAAACTTCTCAAAAAAACTATGGCTCTGCATTGTACACTTTAGTCATGGTATTTTTTTTCTGGGGATTTTTAGCTGCCTCAAATGGTATATTTATCCCTTTTTGCAAAACATACTTTAATTTATCTCAATTTGAATCGCAGTTGATCGATTCAGCATTCTATGGTGCATATTTTATAGGATCTTTGATCTTGTACTTAGCATCTACTGGTACAGGCTATGATATTTTAAATAAAATAGGCTTTAAAAAGGGAATTATTTACGGATTATTAATTTCTGTTGTGGGTGCAGGATTAATGATTCCCGCTGTAAATTCAGGCTCTTATGGTTTTATTCTTGGAGCGTTCTTTATAATTGCTCTTGGTTTTTCTTTACAACAAACAGCCGCCAATCCCTTTGCTATTGCTCTTGGAGATCCCCGTACCGGTGCGCATAGGTTGAGTTTGGCTGGAGGAGTAAATTCCTTTGGTACCACTATCGGGCCAATTATAGTTACGCTTGTCTTATTCGGAACGGTAATAGCCACACCAGAGCAGGTAGAAAGTGCTGGAATCGGTTCTATTAATTTACTTTATATCATTCTGATAGTTGTCTTTTTATTAGTAGCAGGAATTTTTGCAGTCGCTAAAATGCCAAATGTTCAATCAGATGAAGAATTTGAAAAAACAGGCAAGGCTACAAAAGCAATGTTGGGTATTACTGCTGCAATTGTTCTCCTTACCTTGATCGGTAATTTTTTACCAGAAGATAGCGGTGAAGTGGGTACAATTGTCTTGTTGCTGCTCGCTGTTGTTGCTGTAATTGGAATTTTGTTTGTTTCTAATAATTCTGCCAAAAAAGATGGCACTGGCTGGGGAGCTATGAAATATCCTCAACTGGTATTGGGCATGATCGCCTTATTTGTTTATGTGGGAGTAGAAGTTACTATTCAAAGCAACATGGGAGCTTTGTTGGCAACACCTGATTTCGGAAGTTTAAATGAATCACAAATTTCACAGTATATTTCTTTGTATTGGGGCAGTTTAATGATCGGAAGATGGACTGCGGCGGTTACTGTTTTCAACCTAAGTAAAACAATGAAAACCGTGCTTACGGTAGTAGTTCCTTTTGTAGCCTTTGGGGTGGTGTTAGCGGTAAATGCTATGAGCGGTGTAAATGTAAATGATCTTTATATTTATGCGGTTTGTATTGTGGTGTTAATAGCAGGAAATTTTTGGGCACAGGAAAAACCTGGCAAGTTATTACTGATATTAGCCGGATTGGGAGTTATCGCCATGCTTGTTGGTTTATTTACCACAGGTCGAGTTGGTTTATTTGCATTCCTAAGCGGCGGTTTGGTATGTTCTATCATGTGGCCATGTATTTTCGCCTTGAGCGTAACTGGTTTAGGAAAATTCACAAGTCAGGGTTCTGCGTTTCTTATCATGATGATTTTAGGAGGCGCTATTATTCCACCGCTTCAAGGAGGTTTAGCGGATATTACCAATATTCATGATTCTTACTGGATTGCTGTAATCTGCTTTGCCTATCTTGGTTTCTTTGCATGGAAAGTGAGCGGTGTTCTGAAAGCTCAGGGCCATGATCTGGAAAATACTGAAATGAAAGGGGGGCATTAGTAGCTGTTAGCTATTAGCTGTTGGCAAAAAAGAGTCTGGGGTTTAAACATTTGCGTTTATCTCAGGCTCTTTTTTTGGCTTAAGGCTTTTAGCTATTGGCTATTGGCTTTTAGTGATTGACTTTAGCGATTGGCGATAATTACGGCTTCAGCAATTGATTTACCTCTTGTTCTTCAACTCCTGACTTCTACAAGCCTTAGCTGTAACTCAGGATCAAGCATTATTCTGGGGAGAGAGCATTTTCAAAGAACGAAAAGTGACGGTTCTGCTGTAGTCTTAAGGGATCCCAGTACGGGGAACGTGTGTTATGGGTTGTTTCCGCTTATTTAAGCCACAGTAGAACTAAAAGCAAAGAAGCCGCCCGACACTCTGCCGCTTGTTCCCAAGGCGGTAACTTTAAACTTTAAACTTTAAACTTTGAACTTCCTCCTACCTCTCCCCTTCCAGCAGCTCGGCTTTATCGTAGGCGTTGATGATGTCACGCACAATTTTATGGCGCACCACATCACTGCTGTCCAGATGAACAAAACCTATCCCTTTTACATCTTTTAAAATGTTCAAGGATTCTATCAAACCTGACTTTTGTTTTTTTGGAAGATCTACCTGAGATCTGTCTCCCGTAATAATCACTTTAGAATGTGGACCCATCCTCGTCAGAAACATCTTGATCTGCATGGGCGTAGTATTTTGGGCTTCATCCAAGAGAATAAAAGCGTTATGCAAAGTTCTACCCCTCATATAGGCTAAGGGCGCAATTTCAATGATCCTATTTTCCTGATAATACTTTAGTTTCTCAGCAGGGATCATATCATCAAGAGCATCATAAATAGGACGCAGATAGGGATCGATTTTCTCTTTCAGGTCACCAGGTAAAAAGCCCAGGTTTTCTCCAGCTTCAACCGCCGGCCGGGTAATGATGATTTTTTTTACCTCCTTATTTTTCAGTGCCCTTACTGCCAATGCTACAGAAATATAAGTTTTTCCTGTACCTGCAGGGCCAATGGCAAAAACAAGGTCGTTGATGTTCGCAGAATCTACTAAAGCTTGTTGATTTGGTGTTTTAGGTTTAATCTGAAAGCCTTTTGTTCCATACATCAGCACATCTTCTAAGTTACTAGCTTTTTCAGATTCCAGCGCATCTTGTTTCAAATACGTTTGAACGTTGTCCTCTGTTATTTTACCATATTTGTTATAATGGTCTATCAGTGCATTCAGAATATCATTGATCTTTAAAATTTCGGGGGTGCTTCCCTTTATTCGTATCTCATTACCACGAGAAACAATTTTGCTTTGAGGAAAAGCAGAAGCTACTTCTTTTATATTCTTATTTTCTACTCCCAAAAAGTCGATGAGGGAGATATTATCGAGTGTAATAATTTTTTCTACCAAATGCCTACGCTTTACAGTAATAATTGTGATCTAATACTTTAATCTGGTGTTAAGTTAAGCACAAACCTACGGGAAAATAAGTGTGCCTTTTGACGCATCTCTGCGTTACAAAAAGCCTCACATAGCTATGGCTATGCTCATTTTTTGTGCCTTGACCTGCACCAAAATCCACTACTATTTTTCCCGCCATTTATGACTGAACTTAACACTAGTAAATAATAACAAAATAATTGCTTAAAAATTTCCTTACTTTTGCGCAAAGCAAAAATACATAATAATTCTGATCGCTTCTATGGCAATAATCACATTTATATCAGATTTTGGATATAGCGACCATTATATTGCTGCTGTTAAAGGAAAAATTCTCCAAGAAAACCCACTACAGCAAATCATTGATATAAGCCATGCTATAGAACACTTTGATATAGCGCATGGTTCCTATGTTTTGAAAATGGCTTTTAGGGATTTCCCTAAAGGCACCGTGCATATAGTAGCGGTTGATAGCAATGGTAATCAGGACGATAAAGTAGTGGCTTTAAAATTAGAAGAGCATTATTTCATTGGAATTGACAATGGCTTATTTGGGCTCATCAGCGAGGCCGAACCTTCAGAAATCGTTGCCCTTACCGACACCGGTTCAACTCCCAGCTTCCCGGCACGCGACATTATGGCTACTGCGGCAGCAAAGCTTGCCAACGGCACTTCCCTGGAAGCTCTCGGACAGCCAATCGATACCATTAAAAGACTTTTGGGCAGAAGCTTCAGGGCAACCAAAAAACAAATATCCGGAAATGTGATCCGGGTAGATCATTATGGAAATTTAATAACAAATATTGAACAAAGAGCTTTTAACATATTAAGCAAAGGGAAAAGTTATACCGTAAAATTCGGCAGGGAAAATTTCACCAAAATCCATGCAGGCATTTCTCAAGTCGGCAATGGGGATATTTTCATAATTTTTAATAGCCTTGGTCTGTTAGAAATTGGTATCAACAAAGGAAATGCTGCCGAGCTATTAGGTTTAAGATATGATAATCCCATAAATATTTTTTTTGAAGAATAAGAGCTATCACTACAAACCATTGAGCTTATGTTAATTAGAATTGTTCGTATGACCTTTCAGCCCGAAAAAGTTAGGGATTTCCTGGTAATTTTTGAAAATTCGAAAAACAAAATTAAAGGCAGTGAGGGCTGCCAGCACCTGGAATTGATGAGGGATTACCATGATGAAAATATATTCTCCACCTATAGCCATTGGGACAACGAAGAAGCCCTGAATAACTATCGAAATTCAGAAGTATTTAAACAGATTTGGGAAGAAACCAAGGACATGTTTTTAGAAAAGCCAGCCGTCTATTCTTTAAAGAAGTTTATACAAGTGGGGTAAGAATGCGTATTTATGAATAAATAATATATAGCTCAAAAATCCTTTTTGCTTTTTATTTCTTCAAGGTTTTCAATGTTATTAATATCCTTTGACCTTGTAGAAGCTTTTTTGCTAAAATTAGGTCATTAAAATTAATAAATCTTACAAATACGGCATCTACTTTATCGATGTTGGAAATATTTCCCATTAATTTCTTTTTCTTGCCTTAGACGTAGATTTGTCCATTCTTGAAGGATCGTCAATAGGAAAATTGTAGGCGACACTGTTTAAATAATAAGCAGCTTCCAAACGTTCCTTTCGTGATTTAGAAGTCCAATATTTAAAGTTGTTTGAAGCTTCATTATATGACTGCTTTTTAAAAGCTGATTTATCTAATCGTTCCATTTTATAAAGATAGATATTATTAGGAAAACCACGTATAAAAAAGAATGCAGAGTCGTAAATTTAATGGTCGAATTTGATGTTGCGATGCATGTGCAATATATTTGAGTTTACTGAAAAATTATGGTAGTCTCATGAGTTATCAAAGCATAATTATGGTTAAAGCAGGCAAAAAAGGAGCTGAAAGACAACAGGCTCTACTTTAATTAAACAAATACTTTTTAAAGATCTTAGTTCTATCGAATGCTAATAATTAAGAATTGGATAAATCAGCAAATATTATTTTGTAAATATCATCTCAATTAGCTATGTTTGCATCCCAATTATATGCCCGGGTGGCGGAATTGGTAGACGCGTTGGTCTCAAACACCAATGATTTCACGATCGTGCCGGTTCGACCCCGGCCCCGGGTACAGATTTAGCAAAAACCCTCACCGAAGGCTTTTAAAAGGCTCTCGGTGAGGGTTTACTGTTTTCCAGGGTATGTGTTTTCAAATGTTTGTTTCCCTATCGTTTCCCTTATGAATTATCGGATCAAGCAATATTTCTGAGGAAAACCCTTGGGAGAACATTTTCAAAAACCGAAAAGCAAAATTCTGACTAGAGCTTTGAGCGATTCCCAAACAGGTTCGGGAATGTCGTTTATTGGTTGTTTTTTCCATTATTCAGGCTACAGTAAAACTGTGACAAGGAAAATTGCGATCAAGCGGAATTTCTATGGGAAGTTTGTTATATTAGAGTTATCTGCTACCACATATTCGGCTAAAGCCAAATCTACACCAGCTTTCCATAGATGCACCTTGCGTAAATTCGACTTTGGCAGAGCCATGCCTTTGGCTAGTCGAATATCAATTATTTGTTAATATAAAAGCGTCCCAAAAAACTGACTTTTACTGCAAACGATGGATTTGAAAATCAGTTTATGGACTATTCGCCAGGTTTTGCTGTTTCTCTGATTTCAACACTTGTGTTTTGACCACTTAGTATTGGACATTTTCTAGCTATTTTAGTTGCTTCGTCTAAGTTTTCAGCCAAAATAATTATGTAGCCTGCTACAGATACATCATCAGCAATATAAGGTTGTTGAATAACTCTGTCATTGGGTTTTAATACTCTTCCTTCTCTTGAAAAGTGATTTCCACCATCGGCAAGCATACCTTTGTCTGCAATATCGTTGATCCACACCATCCACTGTTTCATGTAAATTTCCATTTGCTCTTTGGAAGGCTGCGCTTCCCTCTTTATGTCCATTCGGAACAATAAAACAAATTCTTTCATATTATTGATTTTTTAATGACATTGATTTTTTATTAAGCCATTTGGTTAACACAATTCCCATAAATGTCATTTTCATTAACCAGTCGCCAGCATGGACAGCACCTAACTGCCATTACATGTGATCCCATAAAATTGCTCCCACCATCCCAACAGTATGGAAGGAAATCCACAATAGAAAAACCAGTTTTAATGTGTTTTTATATTGTGCTAAATTCAATAGGAGAATTAATTTCGCCAGCAGATATGCCACAATCAATTCTCTTTACGGAGCAAATGCCATCGTCCATTTGGGTATTTCCGGGTTTGGTGGGTTTCGGTAAGTCTCCCATACTTCACCGAAAACCATTGGGCTGTACCAAATTCCATGGAGAACAAATGCTATCAGTCCTGTTGCGATTATTATCCAATAATTGTGTTGTGTATTTTTTTCATTGCATTGTGTTTTGTAAATGCAAAAATGCTTAGTCTCACACACATTGCTATTGACATAGGTCAAAATCGTTCTATTTTGATTTAAGCCTACTTAAGGTCTCTTCTCGGATATCCAGATAAGACGCCAATATCTTGTTGGATACCTGTTGAATTAAAGCAGGATTTTCATTCAAAATAATTTCATATCGTTGCTTGGCAGTTAAGGTTACCCTTTGCTCAATTTTCCTGTTTTGAAACGAATAAGCCATTTCCAAAATCCGCTGATAAAAATTTCTCCAATTATCTATTTTGCTATTCAGATGATAAAAATCCGTATGACTGATTGCTAAAAGCTCGGTATCTTCAAGAGCTTCTATCATTTCTATGGAGGGATTTTGAGAAATGAAACTTGTCAAAGCTGTTCCAATATGATTATCAAGCATAATGTATCTTGTCTTTTCATGCCCGTTTTTATCTACAAAATATATACGGATACAACCAGTTTGTACAAAGTAAAATTCTTTGCTAATGCTTCCCTCATGCAATAAAATATCATTTTTGCTGAAGGATTTTAGCTTAAAACAACTTAATATTTTAACCAGCTCGTTTTCGTCAAAGTCGGCAAACATTTTAAGCACTGATTTTAATTTCTCTGCCATTTCTCTTGTTATTAGATGGTTTGCCTGATGGTTGTCCTTAGCCCTTTATAGCGGTTTTCTTTGTCGGTTCATAGTAAAGCATTACAGCGCCGTTACCGAATGTTTTTTTTATATTGAGCTTAAAAACTGTTCTGTCGATGTCTTCAAACAACGGCAAGCCACTACCAGCCACAATAGGGTGCACACAGAGCTGGTATTGGTCAATCAAATCAAGTTTCATCAGTTGTAAAATCAGGCTTTTTTCATCGTCAGGAATTCCTGCTGTATGGCCGAAAACACCGTCAAGCGTTGTGTTGATCGCTGCAATTACTTTTCTCATTAGATGTCAAGAATTTTCTAAGACATCTTTCGTTGTTTGCTCACCAAGTTGTTCGGCCAGTCCAATCAGAAGCCCTTCTGTTCCGCGTATATAGCATAGCCGATAGACGTTCTGGTAGTTAACAACTTCTCCAACTATTTCAGCGCCGAGTTCCAAAAGTCTGGATAACAATTCATCAATATTGTTGACCCTGAACATGATACGGAGATAGCCAAGCGAATTAACTGGTGCTGTCCTGTGGTCTGAAATTGTTGCAGGAGTAAGGAATTTTGAAAGTTCTAAACGACTGTGTCCATCGGGTGTAACCATCATCGCAATTTCTACGGATTGAGTTCCAAGTCCCGTTACACGTCCAGCCCATTCATCCTCAATTATCATACGTCCTTCCAGTGTAAGCCCAATTTCTGTAAAAAAAGCAATTGCTTTATCAAGATTTTCTACAACGATACCAACGTTGTTCATTTCTAATAATTTACTTTTTATCATGTTTTTTTATTTTTATTTTAAGATTGCTGTGAACGGTATACTATTTTTGTTAATCCATCTCCTGTCTAAATAAGACCGCAATTCTTCTTGTTTCTACATTCGAAATAGCTTGATTAATTTTATAAGTTGTTTTATGTTATTATTCAGTAGGCTGATTTATAATCGCGAATACTCCTTAGTTTTCGCATAAACATGTTGTTAAGTGTATGAAGGCGTACTATTTAGATCTTATCCTATTTATTTAAAATCATGGGTAAAAAAGTCTAAATGAATTGAAAACTGCTTGATGCATTATGGTTGCGTGGTTTTCCTGTGGCAGAAAATCAAAATAAACATTCACGTTTCTGTTTTTCATGCTTCTAATTTTGTCGGCTAAAACATTTGCATCTACTTCCATTACACGGGCGATTTTAGTGGGAGCCAAACCTTCTTTTCCAACTCCGATATAAATATCTTTATGCTCAAAACGAGCAAGAGGCTGATTTAATAACGACCCATTATCCCACCACAAACTGGGGCTGACAATGATGTACTTGTTAAAAAGTGCCGGTTTTTTAAACAGGATTTCAGTTGCCAAAAGCCCTCCTAACGATTGTCCAATAATGGTTTTTGAAGAACTTGTCTTATATTTCTCCTGTATATACGGTTGCAGTTCTTTTTCAATGAACGATATAAACCTGTTGGAATGCCCTGAGGTCGGATTTGCACTTTCATCTTCGGTCACAGTTGTAGGGAATGTAAAATCCCTTCTCCTGTCCACCGTAGCGATACCAACTACTATTGATTTTGGAACTTGGTTAACCCATTCAAAACTATTGAACTGAACAAGCCCCGCTATGTGAATAAAGTCTTCATCTGCTGAGCCATCAAGTAAATAAATAACAGGGTAAACTATAGTATCTCGCGGATTATAGCCTTCGGGCAGATAGATATTCAATATCCTTTTTTCATTCAGTTCTTTTGAATGGATTTCAATAATTTCACCGAGAATAAAGGGTTTGGTATTGTCCGTACGTTCCGGCTTATTTGTTTGTCCAAAAAATGCTGTCGTGGAAGAAGCAAGGATGAAAGTTATAATTATTCTTTTCATTATTATCTATTTAATGGTGTGGTCAAATGAACTTCATCGGGTATTTCGTCTGGATTTGCCCTTTTGCTATCTTTTTAAGTTTTCCTTCCATTAGTTTTTTGGTTAGCGGTTTCAGATAATCCAAATATAAAATACCCTCTGTGTGGTCATATTCGTGTTGTATCATTCTTGCGGTTGTCCCTCTAAATGTTCTTGCTTGCGGTTCAAAATCTCTGTCAAAATA
>CAMPJM010000075.1 GCA_946886805.1 uncultured Flammeovirgaceae bacterium
CTGATGACATTTGCAGGAACGGACAAGCCGATGCAGTTTATCCTGATGATTACGCCTGTCGCCAAGGGAACACACATGATGAGGAAAGACGGTTTCAAAACATTTGGGGTCTTTCATCAGGATACCACCCAAAGCAAGAACTACCTGAACGCATATTTAGTCGGAGAAGACAATATTGACGATAATGGATTAGAAATGGACGGGGAAGCATCCTTTACTATTTCTTCCTTTTCTAACAAAAATATCAAAGGCACTTTTGAATTTGACATGATCAAAAACACCACCATTAAGGAGGACGGTGAAGTGATATCAGGTGAAATAAAAACAATAAAAGTGACCGGTGGAAAGTTTGATGTCCCTCTTAATTAACAGCGGAAACCTAAGGCTTCATAGCCTTCATAAACAAAAAAATATGAAAGATTTCAAATACACCATTGCTCTGCTAAGCATCTTTATGCTGGGCAATATTACTTTATGTCAGGCCCAAGTGTTCAAAGGCTTTGGCAAAAAATTGGAAAATAAAATTGAAAAACGGATTGAACGCAAAGCCGATCGGCATGTCGATAAGGGATTGGACAAAGCCGATAAGAAGACAGATGAGCCTATCGATGATGCGTTGTACAATAAGAAGTCGACGAACAAGAAAGATGACTCAAAAAAGCCAGAAAAAGCTAGAAAAGACGAAAAAGGAGAAACGGATACCCAGCAAACCGCTGACGGTAACGGCATGGGAGAGATCGGTAAAAACTATGACTTTATACCCGGTGAGCGAACACTTTTTGAAACCAATTTTTCCGATGCGGTTATAGGCAACTTTCCCCGTAATCTTGAATTCAGAGGCGGCGAATTGTCGGTCGTGTCCTACTCAGGAGGGCGCGCCATAGCCACCAGTACCAGTGGCTCTGCGTTTGCCATCAAACTTCCTGAAAAGCTACCGGAAACTTTTACCATCGAATTCAAAGAATTTAATTCGGAATTTTCAAACAATATGAGAGTGGAAGTGGTCGATGCTAATTTTAAACCGGTAGGTCAACAGTTTATTTTGCTAGACGGATATTCCGATCGCACAGGTGTCGGCGCCTATAAACGGGAAGATATTACTTCTTTAACTAATGCGGATATTATTAATAATGAAATGACTCCTATACGCGTGATGGTGGATGGGTCGTATGTAAAGATGTATGTAGGAACAGAGCGGGTAGCGAATATACCGAATGCCAATTTGGGTCGTTCAAACACGATACTTTTTAATTTTACGGGTGTACGGGGTAAGCCGATTTACGTGACCGATATCCGTATTGCCGCCGGTGGGCGCAGTCTCTATCAGGCACTGGAAGAAACTGGGCGGGTGGCTATTCATGACATTCAATTCGCTACAGGAAAGGCGGACATCCTTCCAGAATCTTCGGAGACCATCGGGAATGTGGCCAAATTACTTCAAGATCATCCTGATCTGAAGTTGCTAATAGAAGGCCATACTGACAATACGGGTGACTTTCAGAAAAACATGCAACTGTCTAACGATCGCGCTGTGGCGGTCAAAACCTATCTCATCGAGAATTTCAATATTGATGAAGGCCGCCTCGAGACCATGGGACTGGGACAATCACGTCCAACGGACACAAATGATACCGCAGAAGGCAAGGCAAAGAATCGACGGGTCGAAATTGTAAAACTATAAATTAAGCGTACCCATCATCAATCGTTAAAAAGATAAAAAAATGAAATACATAAAAACAATAAGCCGGTATAGCAATAGCTTTCTGTTAGGGATCATCATCTCATTTTCTTTGCTTTCCTGCTCGGACAAGAAAGAAGAAGAACCCAAAGCAGAAAATTTTGCGACTGCCCATGTTACTATTGGCAATGGGATCGAGTTCGATTTTGAAGGGGATAATGCAACAGGCATCAGCGCCTCTGAAACTAAATTAGGTATTGGATTTTTAGACACTAAAAATGGCAATTATATCTATTTGGCTGTACAAGCTCCGAATGGATTGAAAGAAGCAAGCTATTCTTTGCAAGTGAAGGAGGCCATAGAAGATGGTGTTACGGCCTATTTAACGTTAGACCCTGATAAAGAACTTTTTCCGGAAAGTTTCGATACCAAAAGAGATCTAGACGGTGATTTCTGGAACGATGGAACAGGCAGCATTACCATTACTTCTTTAAAGGGCAATTGGGTAGAGGGTACGTTCTCAGCCGTAGCCTATAGTGAATCTGGAGATGAAGCCCGTATAACGGATGGGAAATTTAAAGCGGAAGTAAAGTATAAATTTTAATCGAGTATAAAAGCAACTTTAATGGTCAATATACGGCAGTTACATGCCGGTAAAACGGCGTGTCGATGTCGACATTCTTGACTGACGAAAGTCGAACTGCAGCAACGTATTCCATTGTTGTGGTCAAATTTCCGGTGGATAATCGGGTATGCAGCGGGCGGCAAAACACAACTACACAACTGCCTGCTGAGTGATTTTTAAATAAAAACAAGTTTTAAAAGTTATGAAAACAATACTAAGTAAATATACAAGCGCACTGCTTTGCAGTATGTTGGTTCTTTTTTCGTGCTCCAAAGACGACGGAGCGGATCCAGGCCCAGATCCGGTAAAGAAAGCAGCGTTGGTACTTACCACTTCTGCCACAGAAATTACCGTAGCGCAGACGGTAACTTTTGAAGTTACATCCGATGAAAAAGCCATAGATGCCGATATTTACGTCGACAATACCAAAATAAGCGGTGCTACTCACACTTTTGAGGTAACAGGCACCTATACAGCCGTAGCAAAAAAAGAAGGCTATACC
Source organism: uncultured Flammeovirgaceae bacterium (assembly GCA_946886805.1). Next base: position 2,806 of record CAMPJM010000075.1, read on the forward strand.
GACAGCAAAGAGGTTGAGATTGTCGTAATGGCAGAAAAAAAGAAAGTAGCAACAGCGACTTTTACAAAAATGAATACAGCAACTTATCCCACCACTTTTATAGGGAACTATTACGACCGTATAAGCATAATGAATGAACACATTTATGTAATGGAAAAGGAAAGCCAGAAATTTAGGAGGTACAGCCTAAAAGCTGATTTATGGGAGGATTTAGCTAATGGAAGTTCCTTATACAGCGGTATAGCCGGCTATTTAACACACCATAAAGGAGCAAACAATGAAGACGTGCTGGTTTATCTTGGCGGAGGTCAAGGTAAACTTAATATATATTATCCTTCCGAATATCCGGATGCGACTTTAAAAGACTCCTGGATATCGGAAAGTGTTATGTTAGATGATGAACGTGGTGAACGAGGAGCAGCGTCGGACGGAGAACACATATATTTTATGGGGAATGGACGTTACGAAAATCTCTCTCTTCAGATAGACCGTTATGTCCCCGCCCATGATTTATGGGAAGAAAGAATAGGGTACCTTCCTGAACGTATGGGTCGATATACACAGGCGGTATCCGCAGATAAAAAACTATTTATCGCAGGAAACAATACCGAAAGAGAACTTGTATTTATCGTTTACGACTTACAGACACAAACCACAGAATACAAGCCGGCACCTATAGATATATACTCAGTCGGCAGCACCACCAGCGAAAACAACACCATGGTGGTCTATCAGGACTATTTACTTTATATGCTGCCCAATAAGCAAAGTGCAGCAACATCGGTAATTCTTTATGTTTATGACCTCAAAAATGAGCAATGGCTGGAAAACTTTATCGAAATCAAAACGGACTTATTCAGTAGCTCGTCCGATAATGCAAGCCTGTTGCTTTCTTCTTCAGGAAAAATATATGCAGCAGGTACCAGAGCCGGGGACTTTGTGCTATACGAGGTGGATTTTAAGGTTACGGAACAATAAACAGACAAAACCATGAAAACACAAACCTCCCACTACTTAAAATAAGGGGGAATGTTGTTGTCCCATTGACAACGTTAATGGAAATTATGGTACAACAGCGTATGTTATGACATTGGATGCCGACGACGTGTATGTAGGCGGATATTCGGTTAATTCTATCGGAGGTCGGCGTGTTGCCACATTTATTAAATACAGAAAAATAAGATGATGATGAAAGAGAATTTTATAGCTGCATTAGCTTTGTTGTTTTTGTTTTCTTCTGCCGGCTGCTCCAATTCTTCGAGCAAGGAGGGTGCAGATGGTCAGGAGACGAGCAGTGTCGAAAGGTCTTCCGGTGAAGATGTGATCCTGGTATATCAGATTAAATATAAAGGAGAGGAAGGTTTGAAGCCGGCTGGAAGTATAAAGCTTTATTTTTCTGACGGTGCAGTCCGTTCGGAAATGGATATGCAAACACAGGGGCAGCCTATGAAGATGACCATGCTGGGCAATGCTGATAATCCCAACGAGACCCTTATACTGAATACGGAGAAAAAGACCTACAGTAAAATGGACCTTGGTGGGATTGCAGATAATGAGACGGTAAAGAAAATGCAGGAAATGCAAAAGGATAGTTTAGTTGTTGTGGGCGAGGAACAGATCAACGGATATGCTTGTACGCAAGTCAACATGGTGACTACTGTAGAAATTCCGTCTGCTTTAGGTGGCATCATTGGAGGTGACGATAAAACCATTACGCAATATTGGATGACCAAGGATATTCCAGGCTATGAGAATTATCAACGATTGCTGGAATCGAGACCCGAATTATTTAGTGGAAGTGCTGCCGATATTTATCAATACGGTATCCCCGTGAAGCAGGTTACGCTTGAATCTGGCGAAATCAATATGATTATGGAATTAAAGTCTGTGGAACAACAGGATATCCCGGACAGCAAATTTGAAATTCCCGACGATTATAAAGAAGCATAACGTAAAAGCGGATCCGCGTGTTGAAATCTTTTGATAATTAAAAAACAAAAAACTATATGAAAACACAGACTTCATACTACTTAAAATACGCAGGAGTGTTACTTTGTAGCACACTCTTAATGTTTTCCTGCTCCAACGGCGACGAGTCGGGTGCAGAGCCGGATCCTGTAGATCCTATTGTTGAAAAAACAGCATTAGTGCTCGCTACATCTGCAACTGAAATTGATAAAGGCGACACAGTGACCTTTGACGTTACCGCCGATGACGAAGCTGTAGATGCAGATATCTATATCAACAATGATAAAATAAACGGTACTACCCATACTTTTGAAGAAGCGGGCACCTATCAGGTTGTAGCTAAGAAAGAAGGTTATATAGACAGCGAAGCCGTCGATATAATATCATATCAGGTAGATGTCTATGTAGCCGGATTTGATATAGGAGGCGCTGTCTATTGGAAAAATGGAACGATCGTACCCCTGTCCGAGGGAAAAAAATCGGGACCGAGAGCAAACGGTATCGTCGTAGATAACGGAGATGTATATGTAAGTGGGGTCGACAACGATGGGGTCGGTAACCTTGCTGTTTACTGGAAGAATGGCACACGGGTCACGATGGAGACTTCCAGTGAATATCCAATGGCATATGGACGATCCATTGCCGTGGATAATGGCAATGTGTACGTAGCCGGGGAACAAAGCGCCCTACTACCGACAGGTGGTTATTATTCCGAGACCACATACTGGAAGAATGGTGAGCCTGTAAATTTAGGCGATAATGGGCGGGCGGTTGAAATAGTCGTCAAGGATGGAGACGTTTATATGATCGCACTCGAGTCTGATTACCCAAGGAAGATAGCCAATTACTGGAAAAACGATGCGCAAAGTGAACTTAACGGTGGAGATTATTTGCTACCCACCGCAATGACCGTGGAAAATAGCGATGTTTATATAACTGGAAGTAAAATTTTCTCGAACAATGGAAGTCTGGGTACTGGCACTGCGATATACTGGAAAAATGGTACGCTCGTCACGCTTACTGAGCGAACATACCCCACCGATATAGCCATAGATAACGGTGATGTTTATATATCAGCAACGGATTTCAATTCAAGTCGTAACGCAGCTAAGTACTGGAAAAATGATGAAGTTGTATTCTTGACCGATGGAAAGCAAATATCTGCAGAAACAACCTCCATAGCCGTTAACAACGGAGATGTTTATGTAGCTGGATCATACGATCATGACCCTGTATATTGGAAAAATGGCACGCTCATTACACTTGAAGGAGTTAATGCAGAAGCGTCTGAAATCTTAGTGGTTCGTTCGTTAGGGGAAAACTAAAGGAATTAAAAAATAGAAACTAATCCGATGAAAAAGATACTATACCTATTGTTCAGTGCCGGCATCATGTCGGCCTGTTCCGGCACAGGCGAAACGTCAGCGGAATCGCCCGACGCTGTCGGTCAATGCCTTGCGGCAAAAGATTATAACTACGAAGAGCTGTTGACCAAAGCCGACATCGCCAAGCATGTTAGCATCGATGAATCGTCGTACAAGGAAGATATCTCCTCAACCAAAGGCAAATACGGCTCCTGTGTCTATACCTGGGAGAGCGACCGCCCAGAAAAAGAAATAACATCGAAGGTAACCGGTTCGGTCTTCAAGCGCCCCGACAAGAACCAAGTGACGATAAAGATGTTGGATTTTTATGAGGATAGCGATCTGAAACTTTATGAACAGGATGCTGCAATTGATTTATTTGACCAGAGCTATAAAAAACTAAGTCAGGCAGAACATGATGAATTATTGGCAAACATGAAGAAAAAACTTGCCAATAATCCGGACGGTTTTGAAAAAGCCAAAAAAATGATGGATGCCCGTTTGAAATTCACCTACGAACTTGTCGCCGACCTGGGTGATCGGGCATACTGGAAATGGAATGATGATTATGGTATCGAGCTGGTTGTCCTTGCCGGATCGGCAAGGTTCACAATACTAAGCAAAACCACCGGAGAACCAGAGACATCCCTCGATCATGCGGTACAATTTGCCGAGGAGGTGTTGACGAAATGTGAGGGATAAAAATGCGGAATACGATATATTAAATTGCAAATGTTGAAATTTTAATATTTAAATACCTAAAAGTAGAAAACGATGAAACATTACTTAACTTTTATACTAGTAGGCATTGGTCTTCTTGGATTGACTTCATGTAGCAAGGATGATGACGAGCCAGTTAAGAAAGGCACTGATGTCACGGCCGAAATCATATTGGCATCCGGTGAGATAGTAGACTTCTCCTATACGATGGATGAATACAGCTTCTTCCACGGCCCTGATGAGGAGGGCAATGGATACATCATCAACTTGTACCCGGGAACTACCATAGACGGCACTTATTATTCCATTATGATTGACGCTAGAATAAAAGGAGCAGGAAAAGCGGGGGAAGGTTCTTACAGTTTTCATGAGACCTTGGGGAATGACGATATCGGCGTATTTGTCCGCGTAGGCATTCAGTCAGACCCCGATAATGTAGGAACGCTCAATGGCTACTCGTCAAAGGTAGGTAACCTGGGGGGCTTGGTCATTACTTCATTTTCCGATCATCATATTGCAGGAACTTTTTCTGGTGTAATGCCATCGCAAATGTCGCATGAGGATCCACCAGTGACAATACAGAATGGAAAGTTTGAGTTTGATTTTTAAAGTGATTATTAAAAACCATCAAAGACCGAATAATTTCTCCTTTTCGGTCTTTGATGCATTAACTTTGTTTTGGCATTTCAACCTGTTCCAAAAAGGAGCCAGACCCTGAAGACACCAAGGCACCAGTGTCGTGTCAACGTTTAAATGACGGGTAAGGCAGCAGTAAATTTTGGTGTATGTCAAGGCATAAAAAATTAGCATAGCCATAGCTATGTAAGGCTTTTTATAACGACGACATACGCCAAAAGATACCTAGGATTACCCGTCAATTTATGCTTGACATGACACTAAATTTCATTAAAAATTTTACTTCGTGCTTTTTACTTCTTCGCTTCTTTGAATCTTTGTGACTTTGTGGCAAAAATGTTCATGTAATTCGGTTTCTTTATTGTTCCGTAAGACTTGAACCAACTTCATCCCTTCACTATCCTTTTCCAAAATCCTCGTTCGATTTTTTGAATAATTCTTAAGAACATAGATTCTTAGAAACCCATAATATAATTTCACTTACCTTTGCCTTCAACTGTTTAGTGTGTATATATCAAAACAAACTCTGAATTTGCCGGATTTTAGGGGTTATGTCTTATCGTTATGTTACTTGTATTACTTGTTGCAATATTGGAGTAACATAGCGAGTAACAAAATCCCGATAAATATAACAAACAATGATAGAACACCATACACAGCATAAACATAACAGCGAGACTATCAGATAGGTATTATAAATCTTATCTAATTTCTATTATCATTTCATTTGATTAAAAAATGGCCGGAATATACCTTCATATACCTTTTTGTAAACAAGCATGCCATTATTGCGATTTCCACTTCAGTACCAATCTGAGCAGAAAGGATGACATGGTCAGGGCCATTGCAAGCGAATTGGCGTTACAAAAAAATTATCTGTTGGGAGAAAATATTTCTTCCATTTATTTTGGGGGCGGCACACCTTCTCTTCTTGATCGGGCGGAATTATCTTTAATATTTGAGGCAATCTATGATAATTTTACAGTTGATACTGCTGCTGAGATCACCTTAGAGGCAAATCCTGATGACTTGTCAGCAGAAAATTTAGCTGCCTTTTCCAAATCGGGGATCAATAGGCTTAGTATAGGTATTCAAACCTTCGACGCAGATCAGTTGAAATTTCTTAACCGTGCCCATAACGCCGATCAGGCAAGAAATTGTGTGGTTCTTGCCAAGGAAGCAGGATTTAAAAATATCAGTATTGACCTTATCTATGCTATTCCTTCTCCCGACCACACTATATGGAAAAATGACCTGGAGGTGGCATTGGCTTTAGATCCCCAGCATATCTCTTCTTACAGTCTTACAATTGAACCTAAAACCGTGTTTGGGACTTGGACCAAAACTGGAAAAATGTTAGCCATAGATGAAGAATATGCAGCAACGCAGTTTGAAATACTTATGAGCACTTTAGAAAAGCATGGTTACGAGCAGTATGAAATATCAAATTTTTGCAAACCAGGTTTTATATCCAGGCATAATAGCAATTATTGGAGGCAAGCGAAGTATTTAGGAGTCGGTCCGGGAGCCCATTCCTACAATCATATCCTGCGACAAAGCAACATTTCAAATAATGCGTTCTATATTAAATCCATAGCAAATGGCAATATCCCTTTCGAGGAAGATTATCTGGATAACACCGCAAAGGTTAATGAATATATGATGACCAGCTTGCGGACAAAATGGGGTTGTGATTTGGATTATATCCTTCAAAAATATGGCATCAATATAAAAATGATGCATTCAAGCTATATTTCTAAACTATTGGAGGCAAAATTAGTATTTCTAAGTGGCAATTTATTAACATTAACAAACCCGGGAAAGCTCATTGCTGATAAGATTATTGAAGACCTTTTTATCGAATAGGCTAAAGCCTTTTTTTAGATTTAACAATGGACGATAGCATTGTAGTATCAAAAAGGTCGATGAAAAATCCGATTGACTAAATGCTTCATCTTTAGGAGAGTGCGAGAGCAAAGTTAAAAAAATCCTAATTTCAGTGATTTTTATTGTTAAATTTGATCTTACACACAGGGTTATTTAAGTTGAGACGACTGAAATTAAGCAGTGTTCAATTGGATACGAAGTATTTGTAATGAATTAAAATATGACATAAAACAAATAATATTGTGAGAAAAATAGAAGTGCCCCAACTTTTAGCGTAAGGAAGTGAAGTTTTATTTTCTTATAATATTTAAATAATGTATAATTGTAATCATAAAATTGTTCCAATGTCAAGCGAAGAAAAAAAAGCCTTCCTTTTACTTAAGTCCGTTATTTTCCATTACCATGGTTTAGATGAGGATGAACAAAAAATTCTCGATGAAACGGCCAAAGATTTGGATGCCGTTAATGAATTACAATGGGCTAATGAATTTATATCAAAAGATTATCTGACAGCCTTCGAAAGGGCAAGAGACTTCTTAAATGAAGTTATTAAGCCCTTGAGTAAAGACAGAAGGTTGACAATTTTAGATATGGTGTGGAAAGCCAATAATCAAAAAGGTTATATCACCGAAATGGAGGCAACCGCTATGTTAAAGCTTGCTAAAGATTGGCAAATTGAGAACGAATTAATACTATTGGTAAGAGGATAACATGTTTATCTTCATTGGAATCCTTCGTTTGATTCCTTAGGCATTTCTTACCATTCTTCCATGAGGTCTTCGACCTCCTTCATCTTCTTTTCTGTATATGATCCTGAAGTAGCGTAGACTATTTTACCGTCTTTATCTAACACAAAAAAGTAAGGGACATCTTTTTTCTCAAAATCGAGCGCATCTTTATATGTTTTCAAATCGCCTTTATAGAAAAGGATATGGGGCAGTAATTTTGGATCCATTTTCTTTTTCATTTGCTTTTCAGCGGTGTTAGCCGCAGCTTTTTTTACTCCGGTGAACATGGGTATGAAATATACATTTACATCGTACCCTATATCGCCAAAGAGGCTGCTGCTGGATTTATGGATGAAAGTGTTATACACAGGATTGAACCAGGTTTTCAAATCATCCTCTGATTTTTTTGAATAAGCCATTCCAATAAGGGTAAACTTTCCTTTTGTATCTTCAGGTATTTTTAATTCTTTATCTTTTAAAGTAGTTCCTTCCAAATAAGGAAACATATCTCCTTTTTGGGCATAAAGCTCTGATATCCCTATTGTAATTGAAATGAGGCAAAAAACAAATATTTTAATCATTGGTCTAGCACTTTTGTTGGTGATTTAACGACCAAACTTAGAAATTGTATATGTCTAAAGCATGTTTATTTCTGATATATCTTTTGCAGGTAATTTATAGGATGAATTTAAAGCTCTATCTGATAATCTCTGAGAAGGGATGTTAATTGGCTGCGGCTCCTGACATTGGTTTTTTGAAATATTCTATGGTTATGATCTTTTACTGTTTGAAGGCTTATAAAAAGATTTTCCGCAATCTCTTTATTTGTTTTTCCTGCATATAGTTCTTTTATAACCTCAGATTCCCTTGAGGTAATAGCATATTTGCTGATAAACAACTTGAACGAATTACCTGCATCTTTTAGATTTTTGCCAACACTATTAATTTTCCAATGAGCATTGTAAATGAAATAAATCTCAAGAACTGTTATGCTCAAAAAAAACAGAAAACTGAAAATTATTTCAAAATATAAGTTAAGGCTGTTGGTGAAGAAAGCCGGTAAATGAATAAGTCCAAAAATTGCAACACATAGCGTAGTGATCAATTTAGATTTGCCTTTAACAAATTTTAATTCAGTAAAGCCCAGAAATGTAATGGTAGGTATTACAAAAAGGAGTACCAGCAACGAATAAACCTGATGTACATTTCGGAATAAGGCTGCTTCGCTTAAATACAGCAAAACGGTTTCTGCAAAGATGGTGAGAGTGATTCCTAATCCTATCAAAGTCGTTTTTGGAGGTTCTTTCAATAAATTAAATCCCCATAGAAAAAACATACTCATCCCAATCAAAAGAAATGGCGTGCCAATAAATGCTATAAAATCAGATAATGACTTCAGATCCTGATTCGCCGTCGGATTAAAAATTACACGAAAGAAAATTTTACTCCATAAAGAATAAAAGCCAAATGTGTACAAAAGAATCATAGCAAATCGGAGAAACTTAAAGCTGCTTATGTTTTTGAAGCCTTGCTTTCTGAAGAGCACAAGGATACCCCCTGCAGAAAGTCCCAGACAAAAAAGGAAGCAAATCCAAATAAGTAGAATTGTTATTTCCATAAAGATTATATGCTCTCAAAAATATGAAAATGACGTTCTTTTGAAGCAATACTAAAGTAGTGATTTTTTAATTTCCAACTTTAGTAGCTGTTTTATTAGGCGTAAAATATTCTACTTTGAAATAAAAAAAGAGAATGGAATACACGAATCACAATTCAATTAAGCCTACATATAATGGAAGTCTTTCTTATGGATGGGAGAAGATGAAAAGTCATTTTCTTTATCTGTTTCTTGTAGTGCTGGTAATCTCTATACTGGATACGCCACTT
>CAMPJM010000076.1 GCA_946886805.1 uncultured Flammeovirgaceae bacterium
CATTGCGCTACAGCACCGGTCGGTATGCATATCGCAAACGGCATGTATGGCCTGATATTGGTTGAGCCAAAAGAAGGCTTGCCCGAAGTAGATAAAGAATTCTATATCATGCAAAGTGAATTTTACACAAAAGCACCATTCGGGGAGGCCGGATTAACTTCATTTGATATGGAAAAAGCTTTAAATGAGCATCCGGATTACGTTGTTTTCAATGGAGCTGTTGGTGCTAATATGGGAGACAACGCTATGCAAGTGGAGGTAGGAGAAACGGTACGTTTATATGTTGGAAATGCCGGGCCAAGTTTGGTTTCGTCTTTCCACGTCATAGGGGAGATATTTGACAAAGTATACGTAGAGGGCGGGTCGCTGATAAATGAGGATGTCTCTACAACATTAATACCAGCAGGGGGAGCGGCTATTGTCGAGTTCAAATGCGAGGTGCCTGGGTCATTGACCCTTGTTGATCATTCTGTTTTCAGGGCATTTAACAAAGGAGCTCTTGCTCAAATAAATATTGTCGGGGAAGAAGAATATGATGTGTTTACCGGCAAACAAAAGGATGCCGTTTATTTACCTGAAGGATCGGCTATACAATCTATTACGGCTGCTAAGGACACAACTAAAATTCCTGAAAGATCGCTCGCCGAAAGAATGCAAATGGGGAAAATCTTATATGAAACGAACTGTGCTGCCTGTCACCAGCAAGACGGAAAAGGATTGAAAGGAGTATTCCCGCCTTTGGCTAATTCTGACTATTTAATGGCACGGGAAGACAAAGGAATTGGTATAGTATTGCATGGTTTGAGCGGTGAAATAATGGTAAACGGGGAGGTTTATGATGGAGTAATGCCTCAAATGAGACTGGGCGACGATGAAATAGCCAGTATCTTAACCTATGTCCGCAACAGTTGGGGCAACAAGGGAAATTTAGTAACAGCAGAAGAAGTTTCGAATGTTAGAAGTGGTCAATAAACCTAAACAGAAATTCAATTATTTGGTCATCACTAGCTGTTTTCTGCTGCTGGCTTTTACTTTTGATAGTAAAACCAGCACAGAAATACCCTCGGGAATGGTAGTGGTCCCCGGAGGCGAACACACCCCCTTCTACGGAAATGAAGGTGATACTACTGTAAGAATATCTCCATTCCTATTAGACAAATATGCGGTTACCAATGCTGAATTCCTGGAGTTTGTTATAGCCAATCCAAAATGGTCAAAATCTAAAATCCCCGGCATTTATGGTGATACCGGGTACTTGAAGCACTGGGAAAGCGATTTTAAGGTCGGAGACAATTATGACCAAATAAAAGATAGCCCCGTGACAAATGTATCATGGTATGCCGCTAATGCATACAGTAAGTGGAAAGGAAAAAGATTGCCTACCATTACCGAGTGGGAATACGCAGGAAGCGCCAAAATCCCAAACGATAATTCTGATTTAGAAAAAATAATTCTAAGCTGGTACAGCAAGCCAACTCCATCTGTTTTGCCGCCGGTTGGATCTACATTTATGAATGAGTTTCAGTTATATGATATGCACGGGCTGATTTGGGAATGGGTATATGATTTTAACAGTATTATTATGGGTGGCGACTCTCGAAGTAACAGTGCCATAAAAAGGGAATTGTTTTGTGCCTCTGGCTCATTTGGTGCTGTGAACAAGGAAGACTATGCCGCTTTTATGAGATTTGCCTATCGTGGTAGCTTAAAAGCTAACTATACCGTTAGCAACCTTGGATTTAGATGTGCCATGAGTTTATAATAACCTGAGGACTGCAATAAAATAACTTGTATATTTTTACTTGTTTTTTAATCTTCCTCCTTCGTCACATCCCGAAAGCCTTCGGGGCAAATAGCTACGGCTATTCTTAAATTTTAAGCCTTGATAAAGAACAAAAAAACTGCCTATATTTTGAACAACTTATGTCGTTACGAGCCCTAAAGATGAAATTAACCCACAGTATTCACATTATATTCCTTTTAATATTTGGTGTTTTTTCGATCTTGTTGCAATCGTGTAAACAGGAAATAAAGAACGAAGAAGAAATTGCTCAACTATTAGATCCTGAGTCTATTTATCAATTAGACGGGGAGTGGCATACACAAAACAATGATACCATCCAGCTTTCGCAGCTCGAGGGAAAAATTCCTGTGGTTGCAATGGTTTTTACCAATTGTGGATTTGCCTGCCCGCGTATAGTGGCAGACCTAAAAATTATAGAGGAACAATTGCCTAAGGAAAAAGAAGACGAGGTAGTATTTGTGCTTGTCTCTTTTGACACAGAAAGGGATCATCCTTCCCGGCTTCTTGAATTTGCCATGGAAATGAAACTGGATGAAGATTGGATGCTCTTGCATGGGGGAGAGGAAGAAGTAAGGGAACTATCGATGGTGCTGGATGTGCAATATAAAAAACAGCCTGATGGGAATTTTGCCCATTCTAATAATATAATTCTTCTGGATAAAAAAGGCGTTATCGTAACCCAAATAGAAGGGCTCAGAACAAACTCCAACCCAATTGTAGCGGAAATAAAAAAGCTATAGCTAATCATACCGCTATTCAAGCAAAGAAGGAACCTGCGTATCCTGACTGGAAATTGCTTTTAAACCTATTTTATAAAGGACTTATTTGTCTTTTATAAAAATATTTCTTATCTTTATTACAGTATTCATCCTAAACCAATTGTCTCATGAAAACGATAACTTTAGACGAGACCAAAAAGGTATATTTGCCTAACAAACCAGCTATTTTGCAAAATTTTGACGCGCTCAATATTGGTGAAAGCATAACAATCAAAAACACCAATAATCCCCTTATATTATTTTATCAATTACTTAGCGAACGAGGGAATACCTTCAGTTGGCAGTATCTCGAAAAAGGACCGCAAACCTGGAGAATAAAAGTAACCAAGCTTTCACCGTCAAAGCAATCACCTACTATTGGTAGCCTTGCTGTTGAAGATTATCGAAAAGCCGAACTATTTCACCGGTTTGGCATTGACTATTGCTGCCACGGTGAAAAAACTTTAGCACAAGCGTTTAAAGAGTCTGGCATTAGTCCCGAGATATGGAATGAACTCTATATAGAAGCAATGCAATACAAAGAAAAGGAGGTTTACGATTTTGAAGCATGGGACGAGAATTTCCTTATCAATTACATAATCAATACTCATCACTACTTTATCCGGCAAAACATAGAACTTATCAGTAGACTTGCTTTTAAAGTGGCGGCAAGGCATGGCCATGAAAATCCGGAATTAAAAGAACTATCCACACGATTGAACTATTTTTTAGTGGAATTAGCGGAACATATCCAAAAGGAAGAACAAACGCTTTTCCCAATGATTAAAAAAATGGCACTTCGAAAACACAATACCGAAAATAAATTTGTTGGCCAAGATCAAAAGCATAAAGCATTATTTAAGGAATTAATAGAGGAACATCAATCTATCGGCGCAGAATTGAAATATTTTAAAAAAATAACCCGTAATTATAGATTGCCTGCCAATGCATGTACTTCATATACCCATTTGTATGCTAAATTAATGGAATTTGAGAACGACCTGGTACAGCATATTCATTTAGAGAATAATATTTTGCTGCCTAAATTCTTAAATTAGAATTAAAAGTTATAAATTGTTTTTCCATTTTTGCTATTCTATCATTTCCCACTCTCTCTTCAAAAACAGAGATTCAGGAGATCAAATGGTGCAATAAAGATTAAATAAGATTAGATGATTTCAAAAGCATGTAAATATGGTATTCGTGCGACCATTTTTATTGCCTCCAAAGTAAACATTAACGAAAAACCGGGAGTTAAAGAAATAGCGAGGGAAATTGATGCCCCCGAAGCTTTTACTGCGAAAATCCTACAATCGCTAAACAAAAAAGGGATCATAACTTCCATAAAGGGACCCTACGGCGGTTTCTATTGTGAAGAACATCAATTATCTTTCCCCGTAATCAAAGTTGTTGAGGCTATTGACGGCCTATCCTTTTTCAAGGAATGTGCGCTTGGGCTAAAATCATGTTCAGATTCACATCCCTGTCCCATGCATTACCAATATGCAAAAACCAGGAATCAACTGTTGAAAACTTTTCAGGAAACAACTATTCGCTATCTTGCAGGAAATTTAAACAACGGGAGCGTTTACGTGAACAATATATAAGCTTTAAGTATTACTAAAAGTATAAATTAAAACAAGTATGTCCAAAGATGATATTATAAGCCGTGTAAAAAAGCGGAATCCAAACGAGACTGAATTTTTACAAGCGGTTGAAGAAGTTATGGAATCGGTGAGCAGGGTATGGAAAAAGCACCCTGAATACAATGACCTAAAGATCCTGGAAAGGATGATCGAGCCCGAGAGGATCATTTCGTTCCGCGTTTGTTGGCAAGATGACAAAGGAGAAATCCATGTCAACCGGGGCTTTAGGGTACAGATGAACTCTGCTATTGGCCCGTATAAAGGAGGCTTGCGATTTCACCCTTCTGTAAATTACAGCATCCTGAAATTTTTAGCTTTTGAACAAATTTTCAAAAATGCCTTGACCAGTCTGCCCATGGGCGGCGGTAAAGGTGGTGCTGATTTTGACCCCAAAGGGAAATCAGATGCAGAAATTATGCGCTTCTGTCAGGCTTTTATGCAGGAGTTGTATCGCCATATTGGCGATTTTACTGATGTGCCTGCGGGCGATATTGGCGTGGGATCCCGGGAGATAGGGTATCTTTTTGGAATGTATAAAAAACTGAAGAACGAATTTACCGGTGTCATTACAGGAAAAGGAGAACATTGGGGAGGAAGTGCCATCAGACCAGAAGCCACAGGATATGGCCTGATTTATTTCGCTTCAAACATGCTACAAGCTAAAGGCGATTCACTTGAAGGAAAGCGATGCCTAGTGTCAGGAGCGGGAAATGTGGCTCAATTTGCCATAGAAAAAATTATTGATGAGGGTGGGATCCCCATTAGCGCATCTGATTCAACCGGCTTTATAATAGATCTAAATGGAATCGATCGTGAAAGGCTGGAGTATCTAAAACATCTCAAAAACATCAAAAGAGGCAGGATAAAGCAGTACATCGAAAAATACCCTGAGGCCACATTTACGGCATTAAACGGAGATGAAACGTTTAATCCGCTTTGGAAAGAAAAGGCAGACTGTGCTTTCCCTTGTGCTACTCAAAATGAACTCAACGAACAAGATGCAAAACACCTCGCTAAGAACAATATAAAACTCGTTGCAGAGGGTGCTAACATGCCCTGCACCCCCCAAGCGATTGACGTTCTACAGAAATCAAATATTTTATATGCACCGGGTAAAGCAGCAAATGCTGGCGGTGTGGCTGTATCAGGCCTGGAAATGACACAAAACAGAATGGGTGTTTACTGGAACAGAGAAGACGTAGATGAAAGGCTTAAACATATCATGAAAAATATTCATGATGTATGCCTGAAAGCTGCTGAAGATTATGGCGTACCTGGTAATTACCTTGAAGGCGCCAATATATTTGCTTTCTTAAAGGTGGCTGAAGCGATGAAAGCGCAAGGAATAGTTTAGCCGGAAATGGCATTTCATGCTTTAAAGGTTTCACGCAAAGTTCATGAAGCTTTTAGCGCAAAGGGCGCAAAGAATGTAAAATTTACAGAAGCGAAAAAACAAAGTACACCCAGATAATAAGCTGATCGAACGAAGAATCGGCCCAATCTGGGAACTACCAAATTGCCTTCGGCGGAAAAGGCAGAAATAGAAATCCAAACATGCTTATTTAATGCAGTAGCTTTACCAAACCATGTCCTGAAAGGATCTAAGTTTAGTAAAGCATGTATTAATAGCATCCCATTATCTGTCATTTTCCTGATTTTTCCATCTCATCTATTGCCAGGGAGGCATGAGCATAGGCTGCTCCAGCCCGCATCTCAGAAGCCACCCATATCGCTTCCATAATCTCTTCCTGACTTGCCCCCTTCCTTACTGCCTGCGCCGTATGACCTCGAATGCAATAAGGGCACTGCGTTACATGGGCAACCGCTATAGCAATCAGTTGCTTTGTTTTTTCAGGAAGCGCACCCTCTTTAAAAACTACCTTACTGAAGTTTCTAAACGCTTCTGTTATTTCTGGAGATAGAGCAGCTTTTTTTTCTGACATCTCCCTTGACGAGGGTGGATACAAATTTTCCTCTTTCATATTTATTTGTTTTAATTATTTATACTCATGCTGTTTTTGACTACGCATCTTGAAAACAGTGGGGTAGTAGTAATCAACGAGGCGGAGCCTTGACGCAATTTATCAGATCAATGCTCACTTGCAGAGGTTGGTGAAAGTGCAACTGTCAATAAAAAGACCGTCTCTTCTATAGCCTCTACGCTATGCTTTACAAGTTCCTCAAGCGTAAGCAATTCACCTTTTTGTAATGTCACGGTTCTTTCTTCCGTGTTGAACTTTAGTTTGCCTTCAATACAATGGACACTTATAGGCCCAGTTGCATGGTGGGTTTTAATTTCAGTACCTGCTTTCATAGCATTCAACACAAGGCGCATTGCTCCCACCTTAATTAAAGTCCTGGAGCTTCGCCCACTCTTCCCCCAGCTTTCTTCCAGCTTCATTTCTGAAATTTGGGAAGAAAGACTGAAGGAGTTAAGGTCTTGGTTTGTATTGGCTTTGTTTTCCATTTCTTCTTTTGTATTTTTAAATATTATTAATTCAGATCTTATACTGTAAAGTATTTGAACGAGATTTTGTTTACTAAAAGCTTTCAGCCTCATGTATGCTTCAGAAAATAAATAATAAACATTTTATAATTGCAAGGATTATCAATGGTGAAACCAGTAATATGAAACTGTCGAGAAAGTAATTTTCAAACTGCACCGACCGATCCGGGAGATACTTTTTACTCAGGGATGCTTGGCTGGAAAAATCTCTTGAAACAATCTTTTTACTCTCTTTAAGGCGGGAAAGATGAGAGCGCTTTTATTTATACTCTGAGCTTCAAAAGCTAATGGATTATTTTTTTAAAGAACCTACTTTTAAACCACACCAGCACTATGAACAAAGAAAGATCACTTTGGGTCGCTTTCATTCTCGTAACAACTATTTCCTTCGCTGTATTAGGTTATTATGGATATGAAATTTATCAAAAAGCACCTCCTTTACCCGAAAAGATAATTACTACCGAGGGAACTGTTATTTTTGAAGGGCAGGACATTAAAGACGGACAAAACGTATGGCAGAGTATGGGCGGTCAGGAAGTTGGCTCTGTATGGGGTCACGGTGCTTACCTTGCCCCGGATTGGACTGCCGATTGGCTCCACAGAGAATCTCTCTTCATCCTCAATAGATGGTCTGAAAAAGAACACAACCAACCTTACGATTCTATAAGTAGTGAAAACCAGGCTGCTCTGGAAAGACGCCTTCAATTAGAACTACGCGAAAACACCTACAATCCCGAGGACGGCACTATCACTGTCTCGCCAATCAGGGCTGAAGCGATTGAGTTCTTGAATGACTATTATTCAGGACTTTTTATGGAAAACCCTGATTTAGATGAGTTGAGGTCATATTATGCGATTCCGAAAAATTCCATAAAGGATGAGACAAGAATGCGTCAAATGAGTGGATTTTTTTTCTGGGCAACCTGGGCGTGTGTTACAGAACGGCCGGGAAGTGACGTTACTTACACGCACAATTGGCCTCCAGAAGAACTGGTTGGAAACAAACCTACAGGCGATTTGCTGATTTGGACCGGAGTAAGTATAATTCTGCTTCTCATGGGGATCGCAGGAATGGTTTTTTACCATGCCAGAATTAAAGAAGAGACTGAGCCTGAAAGGCCAATAGAAGACCCGTTAATGCGGCAGACGATTACTCCTTCCATGTTGGCCGTAAAAAAATACCTATGGGTAGTAAATATCCTTATTTTGATACAGGTTACGGCAGGGGTGATCACAGCTCATTATGGGGTAGAAGGCGATGCCTTTTATGGGTTTGATCTAGCCAATTCACTCCCATATGCCATTACAAGAACCTGGCACGTCCAATTAGGCATTTTGTGGATTGCCACAGCATGGCTCGCTACAGGTCTTTATATTGCCCCATCAGTTGCTGGTAAGGACCCGAAATATCAAAAGCTTGGCGTAAATCTTCTTTTTATTAGTCTCCTTATCATCGTTCTTGGTTCTATGGCCGGACAATGGATGGGTGTAATGCAGAAACTTGGGTTGGAAACTAATTTTTGGTTTGGTCATCAGGGATATGAATACGTTGACTTGGGAAGGTTTTGGCAAATCTTTTTACTTATAGGGCTGTTTTTATGGTTGGCCTTGATGATTCGTCCCCTGATTCCGGTCATCAAGAGCAAGACTGCAGAAAAAAGTCTACTGATAATGTTGTTAGTGGCTTCCGCAGCTATTGCCTTATTTTATGCGGCGGGATTAATGTGGGGCCGTCAGACAAATCTCGCCATTGCGGAATATTGGAGATGGTGGGTAGTACACCTTTGGGTAGAAGGGTTCTTTGAAGTTTTTGCCACTGTGGTTTCTGCGTTCCTCTTTGTGAGGTTAGGATTATTACGCACAAAAACTGCGACCCTGAGCGTACTTCTGGCAACGGTAATTTTTCTTTCCGGAGGTATTTTAGGCACATTCCATCACTTGTATTTTACCGGCACTCCCACCGCTATAATTGCCATTGGCGCATCCTTTAGTGCTTTGGAGGTAGTTCCCTTGGTTTTAATAGGGTATGAAGCTTATGAAAATTATCGATTAAGCAAGGTCACGAAATGGCTGAGGGATTATAAATGGCCCATCTATTGTTTGGTGGCAGTTGCATTCTGGAATTTCTTTGGTGCGGGAATATTAGGCTTCATCATTAACCCTCCCATTGCTCTTTATTATATTCAGGGACTTAACACTACGGCTGCTCACGCCCACGGCGCCCTCTTTGGTGTTTATGGAATGCTTGGAATTGGATTGATGTTATTTGTTCTCCGAAGTTTATACAGGGTACAAGTTTGGGACGATAAATTAATAAGCATTGCATTTTGGTCCATCAATATAGGATTAATGCTTATGTTGATACTGAGTTTATTGCCCTTGGGAATACTTCAGGCTATTGCCAGTGTAAATGAAGGAATGTGGTATGCCAGATCAGCTGAATTCTTACAAGGTCCGGGAATGGATACGATTCGCTGGCTACGGGTGATTGGCGATACTATTTTTGCCATTGGTCTGTTTGCCTTTGTGTGGTTCGTTTTCTCTCTGGACAGCAAACATGAACTACCCGAAGATAAAAAGATGGTAGAAAACAAATAAACAGGTATTTGCTAAAGAAAGGATCTGAACAGGGCATCATGCGGTTCAGATCCTTATTTCTTTGTCGTTTTTTCGAGATTTTCCAAATAGTTAAACCTCCTGATTTGCATTTTCTGTCTGCTTGACAAATTGGACTTCAGCATATAGTTTAACATCATCGCCTACGATAATATCTCCCGCCTTATTTCGGCCATTCCAGGACAGACCAAAATCTTTGCGATTGACTTTACCGGAAATGGACAAGCCTACTGTGGATTGTTCATTCACACCCCCCGCTGCTTTTTCACTAAAATCAACGTCAAAAACTACTGGTTTTGTTATATTCCGGATGGTCAATTCACCTTCGATTTCCCTATCCATCACATTATAGCTTTTAGACGAAAACTTTATATCTGGGTAAGCTTCCATATCAAAAAAGTCAGCAGACTTTAAATGCTCGTCCCGTTGCGCATCATCGGTTTTGATAGAATTTACATTGGCCTTAAAATTGATATTCTTGATCAATTCGAATTTATTGGATACTGTTTCTATCTCCCCCTCGAACACTTCTAAATTTCCTGTTACTGTAGTAACCATTAACTTTTTCACCTTAAAAGTGAATTCACTATGGGTTGAGTCTATAATCCATTTCGTTGTTTCCATAATTTTCATATTATATTGTTCTAACATTTACATCTTCAGACAAATACTTCATATTTGTCTCTTATTATATTGCTTTACATTCAGCAACTTGCACATTCCTTCCATTCATGCATTGTACTTGCCTTGCAACCATTTATTTCAAATAAATCATCCTGCTTCGAACGTTTAAACAGGGAAAGATTAATTCCACTGACAATTTTTCTTAAGGAGGATCCGAGATTTATTTGATATTTCGGATAGCCTACCAGGCGAATCGCATTAATGATCACCAAAAGCACACTTAACTCGTGAATGAGCATGCCTGATGCCAGGAAAATATTTTTCGTGAGCACACCAATCAACAACAGCGTCACTACCCCAACTGAAAAGAACATATTCTGTTTCATATTTCTCACAGTAGCTTTTGATAATTGGTAGGCATAGGACAGTTTATCCAGTTTGTCAGACATAAGAATAACATCAGCTGTCTCCATGGCCACATCTGTTCCGGCCCCACCCATAGCAATTCCCACGTCTGCTGTGGCAATAGCCGGTGCGTCATTGATACCATCGCCCACCATGGCCAGATTGGTTCCTTTTGTCATACAGGCTTTCACTTTATCAACTTTATCTTTGGGGAGCAGTTCCGCATGCACCTGGCTGATCCCGAGCTGTTGTGCCACCAAATCAGCCGTGTGTTGATTATCGCCGGTAAGCATTACTAAATGCTTTATTCCGTTTTGCTTTAGGCTCTGAATAGCCTCTTGCGCCTCCTCACGAATTTTATCTGCAATAGAAATTATACCCAATATTGTAGTATGATCTGTTACAAATACTGCTGTATTTCCCTTTTTCTCCTGTTCAAGAGCATAACTGAGCACTTCTTCTGGAATTTCTATGTCGCTTGCGATTATTCCCTTTCTATTGCCCACGTATAAATCCATTCCCGCAACATTTGCTTTAATTCCCATTCCTTTGAGTACTTCCACATTGTGCGGCTTGTTTGCAAGCTGCAGGCCCCTTTTTTCAGCCTCTTTTACAATGGTATGCCCCAGATGATGTTCTGAAGCCACTTCGGTTTCTGCTGTGATTGTTAGGAGTTCCTCTTCGGAAATTCCAAATGTTTTGATAGCGGTAACTTCTGGTTTTCCTTTCGTCAGGGTGCCGGTTTTATCAAACACCATTGCGTTTACCTTGGCTAACTTTTCCATTTTATCCCCACCTTTAATGAGAATCCCTTTCTTAGCACCGTTCCCTATTCCTGCAACAATAGAAACGGGAGCAGAAATGACCAGGGCTCCAGGACAGGCAATTACCAGAAATGTTAATGTGAGGTGGATATCCCAGGTAAACAGCCACACTACACCGGCAAGAATCAAGATTCCTGGAGTATAGTAGGATGCAAAGCGCTCCAGAAATTTCTGTGTTTTGGCTTTAGATTCCTGAGCCTCCTCCACCAATTCGATAATTTTCGCAAAAGTGGTATCTTCACCCACTTTCTCAGCCATTACTTCCAGATAGCCATTGTCAAGTATGGTACCGCTAAATACCTGGTCTGCTTCCTCCTTTTTCACAGGTACCGATTCACCGGTAATGGCTGCTTCGTTAATAGATGCCTGTCCGGAAACAACAATCCCGTCTACAGGAATTTTTCCACCGGATTGAATGATAATACGATCCCCTTTTTGCACATCCTCTGCCGGTATGGTTGATCTTTTCCCGTCTTTTACAACAGTCGCTTCCAATGGCACCATTTTCATTAGGAATTTAAGTGAGGCACGGGCTTTTTCCAAAGTCCGCGCTTCCAAATAAGCCCCAAAGAGAAACAGAAATGTAACAACCGCCGACTCTACATACTCTCCAATAATAAGTGCTCCAATTACAGCAATCGTTACAAGCAGATCAATGCTGAACACCTTCATACGAACTGCCTGCAAAGCCTTTATAAAAGTAGGATAACCGGCAATCAAGGAAGCTGCGATCAAAACTCCATCCTTTACAAAGCCATTCAGTTGAAAAAGATGCAGTATAAGTGCGGCGATCAG
>CAMPJM010000077.1 GCA_946886805.1 uncultured Flammeovirgaceae bacterium
AGCAATGGAATTTAAGCCATAATAATCTGAATATTACACGTGTTATCAAACCATGCAGGTGAAGTGAAATTCTATTGGACCTAATAGTAATTTTGGTGCATGGGACAAATAATAAGGGTACTTCGGTTTACATTGCTTCGGGTGGTTTGGAAGAGCTATCGCAACGAAGTTTTTTTGCCACAGGTTGTAAAAGCAGATAATTCTATTTTCTTAAAAACCTTCATGGGGAATAGCCCTATGTGGTATAAAGAGCTGATATTGGTATTTCTGATCATCAATCCTATCTTGTTTTATTTTACAGGAGCCACTTTTGTTGCCTGGGTAATGCTCACACAATTTATTATTACTCTGGCCTTGGCATTGCAATGCTATCCCTTATTGCCAGGTGGTCTTATAGCCATACAAGCGGTCTTTATGGGACTTGTTACCCCAGAGGGAGTTTATAAAGAAGTAGCAGGGAATTTACAGGTGATTCTGCTGTTGTTGTTTATGGTAGCAGGAATTCATTTTATGAAAGATCTGCTTTCCTGGATTTTCACAAAGATACTTACCGGAATCAATTCCAAAATATGGTTGTCCTTAACCTTCTGTTTTTTAGGAGCAATGTTATCGGCTTGGCTGGATGCACTTACAGTGACTGCAGTGATGATTGCCGTAGTTTATACGTTTTATAATTTATACGTTCAGGCAGACCTCAAGGAAAGGGTTCCGGGAAATCTAAGTGATGACGAAAGAAAAAATATAGCAAGAGAAGACCTTGATCAATTTGATGCTTTCCTAAGAAATTTAATGATGCACGGCTTGGTAGGAACCGCAATAGGTGGCGTTTGTACTATGGTAGGGGAACCGCAGAACCTTATCATCGCACAAAAAATGGGTTGGTCTTTCAAGGATTTTTTCATGCAGATGATTCATATAACCGGACCAATAATTGTTTTTGGTTTTGCCACTACTTATTTTGTTGAGAAGTTTAGAATAGCAGGTTATGGCGCTAAAATGCCAGAACGTGTAAAGGTAATTTTGATGAAAGCAGCAAAAGATGCTGAGGGAGAAATGAATGCATCAAAAAGATATCAACTTTGGATCCAGGGAATTGCAGCAGTCTGGGTAATTGTAGCTTTGGCATTGCACTTAGCGGAAGTAGGATTGATAGGACTATCTGTCATTGTCTTTTTAGCGATATTTACCGGTAAAAGCAGTGAACATGTAATCGGACAGTCTTTTCAGGAAGCTACGCCCTTTGCTTCCCTGCTAATAGTATTCTTTGTAATTGTAGGAATGGTAGAACATACAGGCCTTTTTCAGCCTATAATTGAAGCTGCTTTAGCCAAGGAAGGAGATGGTCAGACATATTTCTTCTTTTTTGCTTCGGGATTGCTCTCCGCTATCAGTGATAATGTGTTTGTTGCCTCTATTTATATTCAAGAAGCGATAAATTCTATACAGGATCGTGCCCAACTGGAAAAAATTGCCATTGCCATTAACGTAGGAACCAACATTCCGTCCATAGCAACACCAAATGGTCAGGCTGCTTTCTTGTTCTTGTTGACAAACGTATTAGCTTCCAAAATACATCTTTCCTATTTTAGAATGATTAAAATGGCGATTCCTTACCTGATCGTTTTAACTACGGTAGCGGCAATATTTTTAACAATTAACTGGATATAGGTTTCGAAATAACGATCTCACGTCGAACTCTGCTCTTCCGGGTTTGCAATCCGGAAGCTCTAACGTAAGACCGCACAGATTTCAGTAAGCCAAGCAATTTGTTCAACCCTTTTCAGGGTTGGGTTCGGTGATTTTATTTTTCTATTCATGTTAAAGCCCTTCAGGCTTTCAAAGTGTCGATTGGCAATCGGGCAATAAAGAAAGCAAAAGATTCAATTAATATTTGGTTGTTTGATTAATCTGCTGTTAAAAAAGCTTATACTGCTCTTCCGGATTTGCAATCCGGAAGCTCTAACTTAGGATTTGTAATCCTATTTAAACAAGTCCATAAAACGCATTGCAAATGCTTGCTTTAGTTAGGACGGGATTACAAATCCCGACCAGCGGTTCAATTTAGCAGCAGAAGTAAATACTGTGATCGCTGCTCAATCCATCTATTCTCTATGTTAATGAACCAATGGCCACATATGTTGCCTTAATATTTCATAAAGGTGGTTTAATAGATGATAAATCCGGTCTACTTGAACCTGGGCCAAAAGGAAAGGCATATGCAAAATTTCATTCGATGGAGGAAGTAAACAATCATAAAGCTAACCTGCAAAAAGTTGGTTCAAGATTGGATAATTTGATGGATGAGTAGATCTTTAAAGCTCATTGTAAAATCTTATTTAAACTTTCAATGCTGAGCATATAAACCAAACTTTGATCCCGGTGTTGTATTTAAAAAAAATATGCCAGAGGGACCTTCTATTGTAATTTTAAAAGAAGCCGTACAGCAGTTTAAGGGAAAGAAAGTCGTTGAAGTCTCCGGTAACAGGAAAATTGATCTCAAAAAAATGGAGGGCTTGAAAGTTATTGATTTTTTGTCCCTCGGGAAGCAATTCTTTATTCGTTTTGAAAATTTTGCTGTACGAATTCATTTGCTTTTATTTGGCACTTACCGAATCAATGAAAGCAAGGAAACGCCAGCACGGTTGAGCCTTATTTTTGACAACGGAGAGCTGAACTTTTATGGCTGTTCCGTTCAGTATGTTGAGGAGGACCTGGACGAAGTTTATGATTGGTCTTCCGATGTGATGTCTGATTTCTGGGATCCGGAGCAGGCAAAGGTGAAACTGCTAAAGCAACCTTCTATGATGGTTTGTGATGCATTGCTTAATCAGGATATTTTTGCGGGAGTAGGTAACATTATCAAAAATGAGGTTCTGTATAGAATTAAAGTTCATCCTGAATCAGTGATTGAAAATATTCCTGATGAAAAGTTGGATGAAATGATAGAGGAGGCAAGAATTTATAGTTTTGAATTTCTGGAGTGGAAGAAGAGGTTTGAACTAAAAAAGCACTGGCTAGCCCACACAAAAAAGACCTGTTTAAGGTGTGATCTCCCTTTTATAAAACTGTACCTTGGCAAAACCAAACGAAGATCATTTTTCTGCAATAATTGCCAGATTAAATTTTGATAACTGTGGGAAGGATTACAAATCCTTAGTTAGGGACTTCCGAATTGTGCCATAGGCATCCCTTTGGGGCAAATCCGGAAGAGCTGCGAGAAGAAAGCGCTGCGGGAGGGTGAAAGCCGCGACACAACATTTACAACCCCTTGCTAAGAAAACAACCCTACCAGTTCCTTTTTTGACAGAGATTTAAGAATTGCGGTGTCTGTCTTGATAAGGTCTTTGGCCAATGATTTTTTTGAATCTTGTAGCACCATCATTTTTTCTTCAATCGTATCGGGGCAAATTAGCCTTACCGCTACCACATTTTTATGCTGCCCTATACGATGACTTCTGTCAATCGCCTGGTTTTCCACTGCCGGATTCCACCAGGGATCTACTATATAAACATAATCTGCTTCGGTCAGATTTAAACCTGTGCCTCCTGCTTTCAAACTTATCAGGAATATCCGGACTTCCGAATTGTTTTGAAATTTCTCTACTTCTGCAGACCTTTCTTTTGTTTGTCCGGTCAGATATTGATAGCCGATATTCCTATCGTCCAGTTCTTTTTTAATCAATTCCAACATTCTTACAAACTGAGAAAAGACGAGTATTTTATGCTGAGGTGATTTGCTTTCAATCTGCTCAATCAGCACTTCTATCTTCGCAGAAGTATCTCCATAATACTGTTCATCTGCAAGGAGGGCCGCCGAATTACAAATTTGCCGAAGCTTTGTGAGCCCTTGTAAAACATGCATCGTATGTTTAGGGATATCAGCATCCTTTTTCTTCTCTAAAAATTCCCTGAATTGTTTGGCATAAGCATCATAGACTTTGCGTTGTTCAGCCCCCATCTCACAATAAATAACCATTTCAGTTTTTTCAGGTAGCTCTTTCGCCACTTGTTCTTTTGTTCTTCTTAACAGAAACGGATTGATTTTTTGTTGAAGTTCCTTTGCTCGTTTATTGTCACTGAACCGGTCAATCGGCGTCGAATAGTGCCGCTTAAAATATTGTTTACTTCCCAAAAGACCCTGACAGGCAAATGATAGCTGTCCATAAAGATCAAAAGTGTTGTTTTCAATGGGAGTACCGGTAAGCAGTAGTTTATTCCTGGACTGCAGCAATCGGGCTGCTTTGTAACGTTGGCTTTCAGGATTTTTTATTGCCTGCGATTCATCTAAAATAATATAATTGAAAACGAATTTTCTCAGAAAGTTAATATCGGCCAATAGGGTGCCATAAGTGGTGAGTACAATTTCATGCTGATTGAACTTTTCGATCTCAGTTTTTCTGTTTGTGCCATGGATCGTCAGGATTTTAATAGATGGCGCATATTTTTTAACCTCCGCCTGCCAATTAAAGATCAGAGAGGTGGGCACAACAACAAGATTTGTATTTTGATTTCTCTTTTTTCGCTGCGAAAGTATAAAAGCAATTATCTGAATTGTTTTTCCCAAACCCATATCATCAGCCAAACAGCCACCAAAATTAAACTCATCTAAAAAATTAAGCCAGTTTAGACCCTGTTTCTGATAATCACGAAGAGAGGCTTTCAATCCAACCGGAATTTCTACATGGCTAATAACCTCAAAAGCTGCAAGCTTTGACTTGTAGATAGCCAATTCTCTTTTTACCTCTTTGCTCAGAACTTCCTCTTCGAAAAGTATGGAAATGTCTGTAAAATTAACTTTAGGGATTCGTAGAATTTCTTCCTCAATTTCCCCGGCCTGAAAATATTTTGAAAACTTCTCTATCCAATGTTCAGGTAAAATCCCAGTGGTGCCGTCTCCTAAAATTATAAACCTCGTTTTGTTTTTCGCAGCTTTCTGTAGGTGCTTTAGAGCTACTTTTTGACTTCCAAAGTCAACAGCGATCGCAGTGTCAAACCAATTAATTCCGCTGTTTACGCTGACGGAAATTTTTGCCTTATTTGGATTAAAGTTGAGGTTACCGAGTTCTTTAAAGCCCAATACTGATATACCTGATTTTTGCCAGGCCTCAAATGCCTCTAAAAACCAGTCATCCTTTAGGAAAGTTGATTTGTGTAGGTAAAAACAATCTTTATTTGGGTTTCCAACCATTTGTTCTTTGAAATCAGGGTGCTGGTTTATCAGAACGTTGGTAAACCTAAGTTCAGACTCCTCATTTCTGGGCAAGCTAAAAGGCTCTCCTTTCAGATCAATGCCATATAATTGCTTTCGGGAAAGTACCGGAATTTCCATGGTACCATACTTCATCACAGGAGTTATTAACACAAAGTCATCAGAATCTGAAAGATAAATTAGCTTTTCGTTTTTTTTGTCCAAACCTATTTCCTGGAGTTGCTCCGCGGTTGCTGGCTTGAGATAGGAGTAATTTATATGGACCCTGGACTCCAGCTTTGAAAGTAAATTTTGACGGAACTCCTCAAATTTAGATTCGTGAAGCAATATCTTATTGCTGTATTTTTTAAAGAAATCAATAATGCGAAGGAAATCAAAATTGTCAATTAGGTGAAGATAGTTCCCTAATAAGAGAAAATATTGATGTTGAAGGTTTAACTTATCTAATGGATATGATGTGTCGTCAATTATGACATGCCCGTTTACTTCATAAAACTTTCCCCTTTGATCTACGCTCAGCCTCAAATCAATTGGCAAAGTGCCAAGCTTTACCGGCACTACAGAAGTGGCCTTTATCACATCTGATATTTCTTTTTTATGATAGAAAACTTCCAACTGTAACGGGTTTTTGACCAAGGCCTTTAATGCCTGAATATCAGAATTAGAGATTTCGATATCATAGTTGTTTTTGAAACCAGAGATCGCAGTAAAAAATTTTACAATATCTTTATCGTCTGTCTTCCAAATAAAATCTAATGGGCTCAGGGGATTTAAAGGGTTTTTGATGTTTCCTCCCTTTGTCGTGTGTGCATCAAAAAGCTCAACGGACAATTGTTTATAATACCTGTGCTGTCCAATCACCAGAATCATTTTTGTGCTCTCCTTTTGAGTAGTTATACCTGGGGTGATAATATTTGGTTGAGGAGCCAGATTAGCTTCCAAAAAGCTTGAAGTTAATTTGCTGATTGGGAATAGCTCTTTAAGCTTAGGTTTGATTTCCAGAGATTTATTGACATACTGTAGCTGGAAATAATCATCCAGGTTCTCTTCATTTTCAATGCCATATTCGACAGCCTCTTCCCTCAGTTTGGACTGACGGAGCTTATCATCAAAGAATGCCCGGATTTCAGGCCGGTGCATCATATTAAAAAGCACCTGGACCTGATGTTCACAAAGTTTTCGCTTTGGAATGTTACAGCCACAAGAAAGGGTGAGGGTTTTGTCCTGTAGCAACACTTTAACCTCTGAGGACAAAATGGCATCCGCTAAATGAATAAAATTAGCAGTTTTGATTTCAATGGATTTGGGATGTATATCGAAAAAGCCTCTTTGATCTGTTTTCGCTTGCTCCGAACTATGCGTTAAAATAAAAGGGGTGGTGAGATCTGAAATATCAAAATCCTGAAAAATATAATCATACCGATGCACTTCAATTGAATCGCCTTTTTGCACTACTATCTTATTTGTCTTGGAAGGTTATTTTTGAGAATTCTTTAAAAGTCCATATAAAACCGGACTAAAAAAAGCAAGGTTTTCCAAAAAGCAGGCCGTGCCGTAGAATTTATTTATGTCAATGTCAGCGTTTTCAGCCATGCTTTCCAATAACGCATCCAACATCCCTTGAAATTGATCATTAAATTCCTCTTTACTTATATTCATTTTATTTTTCAGCGTGTTGATGATAAACCAAGTTGCGGGCGATATAATTCCTGTTTCAAGGTCAACGGCTTGTGATTTGCTTGTAAAGAGCATTAATCCTTTAAAATTACAATATAGAAAATAATACCACAAGCTTTTCTTGAGGATATAGAATTTAAGAAAATCGTTTTTAGATTTTACATTTACCCCCACCTTTTCTGCTTGGTTCGTTTTTGTCATCCTGAGGTACGAAGGATCTTGGTTCGTTTCGATATAAGCTAATGCAAGAGCTTCGTCAAAAATTTCTAAAAATGCTGCTGCTCGTAAGCGGTGGATTTTATAATATCATAGCGATGACATCCCTCTTCTATGAACAACAGCGTAAGAATCCGGCAAAGGAGGCTAAATTTTAAAAGGGATGTCATCGCTTTTGAAGATTATAGTGCAGATCTTTTCTGAAATTCCTAAAGCCCCTTCCGACTGTCCGCAGCTCTCCCGAAAACGAGCCGTGTACCGGAATTGATTGCTGTAATAGGAATAACATTAATCAACAACAAGATTGTCGGATTTACCCCTTTATTATGGCATATTCACACCTTATTAAGTTTATGTTTATCAATTAGATTTGTCTTACCGCTTATAAAAGTTGAAAATATGATAACTACAAAAGCCAATATCGTTGACGAGTATATCGCCGACTTCCCAAAAGAAATTCAAATTATTCTACAACAAATCAGGGAAACAATAAAGACGGCAGCACCTGAGGCTCAAGAGAAAATCAGTTATGCCATGCCTACTTTCTATCTGGAGGGGAATTTGGTGCATTTTGCTGCTTTTAAAAATCATATCGGCTTCTATCCCGTTCCTTCGGGTATTGAAGCTTTTAAAAACAAACTGTCTGGGTATAAAGGGGCAAAAGGTTCAGTTCAATTTCCTTTGGACCAACCGATGCCCTTGGACCTTATTTCAGAAATCGTAAAATTCAGAGTAAAGGAAAATCTGGAAAAGGCCTCAAGAAAGAAAACTTTGAGAACCTGTAAAAATGGTCACAAATACTATAAAAGCAGTGATTGTCCCACATGTCCGGTGTGTGAAAAAGAGAACAAACCGGAAGGCGGAATACTTTCTTTACTCAGTGCACCAGCTCGACGAGCCCTTGAAAATAATAATATTGTATCTGTGCAGCAATTATCCAAGCTAAGTGAAAAGGAAGTGCTAAGTTTCCATGGTATTGGTAAAACGTCTATCCCCATTCTTAAAGAAGCTTTGGCAAAAAATGGCCTAAAGTTCAAAGGTGATTAATGTGAGTTAGCGGAGTTATAAGAGCCAAAATAGCGTCGTTGCCCTTTATTACCACGTCATTGCCCCAAAGGGATCCACCAGCTGGCGGACGAACGGCCTTTCCGTAACAGGCTATGCCACAAAACGCTACTCCTCCAAAAACACAGATGAGCTAGAAGTAGGCTCAAAGTGCGGCAATCCCCCATCACAAGCTCCGCACTACGTTTTTAGGGGATCGCCACATCAATTTTTTTTCGAAAAGAAAAAAATTGACTCGCGATGACGTGTTTTTATAACATTCTGATTTGCAGCGTTAAGCTTCTAACCTTTCTGTACCTTAGATTGAAATCTAAGGTAACAGCATCGTCCATGCCTACGGCATTTGGCAGGTGAGAAAATGGAGTGCCATCGGCACGAACGATTTTGTAATAATGGAATTTATTCCATTATTACTACCGATGACGTGTTTACGTAAATTGCTGATTTACAGTAGTTTATATCGTCATCCTGATTTGCGTGTTTGGCAGGGCCAAAAATTAATTCTCGCGATGACGAACCGGCTTGGTATTTTTGTACAAAAGGATGTAATTACTGTAGAGAAGCGATTTATGCATCTCTACAGTATGAAATTAAACCTGTTTATCTTTAGTAATAAATCGTCCTGCCTCTTCGTCGATATACCAATATAACTTCCCCGGTGCTGGTTTTATCAGCTGTGAGGGTAATAGTTCGGGATTATATTCCCCATAGAGTACATTCAATAGCGTTTTTGCTTTCCCTTCTCCATAAACGGCGAAAAAAATGTTTTTTGCTTTGTTAATCAGCGGTGCGGTGAGGGTAATTCTATGTGTTTTTTGTTCCGAATTATAGCCAGTGCTTACCCATTTTGTTTGTTCGTTTACAACTTCCGAGCCGGGGAAAATAGAGGCTGTATGTCCATCAGCACCCATTCCAAGAAGTATAAGGTCAAAAGATGGTTCTTGATTTGAGAAATGTTCTTTCAATTTCTTTTCGTATTCGTCAGCAGCTTTTTCTGTTGTTGTTTCACTGTTCATCCTAAAGATCTGGTCTGGCGGAATAGCTACATGGTCGAGCAGTGTTTTGTATCCCATTTTTGCGTTATTTTGATCATCATCAAAAGGAACAGCTCTTTCGTCTCCCCAAAAAACAAAGCATTTTTCCCAGGGAATTGATTTCTTGTAAGGTTCAGAACTTAGAATTTCGTGCAGCTTCAGCGGCGAACTACCTCCTGTTAAGGCGAGGGTAAATCTGTCATTTTCCTGTACAGCCTTAAGGGCAATAGCTTTAAAATCTTCTGCCATTGCTTCACTTGCAGCTTTTTGGTCGTTATATTTCTTTATCATAAAAGTGAATTTTTAATTGATATGCCATGACCTTCCATCTCTTGCCAACATGGCATCAGCTTTTTGAGGCCCCCAGGATCCTGCATCGTAGTTTGGAAAATCCGTGGATTTGTTTTCTTCCCAGTCTTCCAAAATCGGCATTATAATTTTCCAGGCAGTTTCTACCTGGTCCGCTCGCATAAATAGAGTAGAATCTCCCTGCATCACATCCAGAAGGAGTGTTTCATAAGCCTCCGGAGACTGATCTACATAAGTGTTGTCATAATCAAAATTCATCTCCACGGTGTTCAAAAGCATTTTCAGGCCCGGCCTTTTTGCCTGCATGCAAAGCTTGATTCCCATTTTTGGTTGGATGTTAATAACCAACAAATTAGGAGAGGTGTTAGTTGCCTCACAAGGAAAAAGCTGATGGGAAACCGGTTTAAATTGAATGGTTATGGAAGTGTTTTTTTCCTTCATGCTTTTTCCCGTTCTCAGATAGAAAGGAACATCCTTCCACCTCCAGTTGTCGAGGTAGATTTTAAGCGCAGCAAATGTGTCGGTATTTGAATAAGGGTCTACACCTTTGGAATTTCGATATCCCTCGATTTCTTTTCCTTTGATCCACCCGGAGCGGTACTGGCCTCTAATTGCATTTGCTTTGACTTTTTCCGGAGTGGAAAATGGCCGTACCGCATTGAGTACGTCAATTTTCCTATTCCTAATTTCATCTGCTTTATAGGTAATAGGCGGCTCCATACCAATCATGCATAAAAGTTGCAGCAAATGGTTTTGGATCATGTCCCTCAAAGAACCTGATTTATCATAATAATTGCCCCTATGCTCCACGCCCACAGTCTCAGAAACCGTGATCTGCACATTATCGATATAATTCCTGTTCCACAAAGGTTCGAAAATAGAATTCGCAAAACGAAAGGCTAAAATATTTTGTACTGTTTCCTTTCCAAGGTAGTGGTCAATTCTATAGATCTGATTTTCTTCAAAACTGGCTGTTAGTTTCTTGTTCAAAGCTTTGGCGGTCTCGTAATCCCTTCCAAAAGGCTTTTCTACCACTAATCTGCTTGTTTTAGGGTTACTAGCTATCCCTGAAATTCCGATGTTGTGGGCTATAGGCTCAATAAATTGTGGAGAGACCGACATGTAGAATATCCTATTGGCAGTCGCCCCCCATTCGGCATCCAATGAATCTAGTTTAACCCCCAAATTCTTATAAGCATCAGCATTGGTAAAATCAGCTTTATAATAAGAAATAGACTCAGCTAATTTTTCCCAGTTTCCATTTATTGAAGTTTCCCTTCTGGAATATTTATCTATTCCCTCTTTTAGCATGGTTTTTAATTCCTCATCAGTTTTTTCATGATGGCTTACACCGATCATGGCAAATTGTTTTGGAAGCCAATTGTCCAGCAAAAGATTGTATAAGGCAGGCACTAATTTTCTCTGGCTAAGATCACCTACTGCTCCAAAAATTACCAATACAGTCGGCCCAGGCTTTTTTACAGATTCAATCATTTTTTGATGCTAATATTATTCAACAGACATTGTTTAACGGTCAATAGATACAAAGGATTAAAAAATTATAAATTATCAGTCGTTCGACCAGATGGTGTGGAAGAATCCTTCTTTGTCAACTCTCTCATAAGTATGCGCACCAAAATAATCTCTTTGTGCCTGTATCAGGTTTAGTGGCAACCAACTACTTCTGTAAAGATCAAAATAAGAAAGGGAAGCCATTGAAGCAGTCATGGGAATATGAACATCTATGGCCATTTTAATAATTTCTCTCGCATCGTTTTGATAAACAGTAAGTTTTTTTGCAAGTGTAGAATTCACCAGAATGTTCTTTAAAGAAGGATCTTCAGAAAAAGCGCTTCTGAAATCTTCCAACATAGTTGCTCGGATTATACATCCACCTCGCCAAATCTTAGCTACTTCCGCCAGGTCTACGTCGTAACCATAGGTTTCAGAGGCCTTTTGAATCATTGAAAATCCCTGTGCATAGGCGGTTACAAAAGAAAAATAAAGCGCATTTTTTACTTTCTCAACCGCAGTTTTTTTATCTAGGTTGAGTGGAGATGACTGGTTCGGGTAAATTTTTCCTGCGGCGACTCTTTCTTCTTTAATAGCGGAAATATCCCGCACAACCACCGCCATATCAATAGTTGGTACCGGCACTTTTAAATCAAAAGCATTTTGAGAGGTCCATTTTCCAGTACCTTTTTGCCTGGCCATGTCCAAAATACTATTTAAGATTAAGTCTGATCCCCCTTCTTCTTTTTTAGCAAAAATATCTGCTGTGATCTCCATTAAAAATGAATTTAGCTCGCCTGAATTCCAGGCTTCATACACTTTTCTCAGTTCTTCATCAGATAAGCCTATTCCCGATTTCATTAGATGGTAGGATTCTGAGATGAGTTGCATCAGCGCATATTCAATCCCGTTATGCACC
>CAMPJM010000078.1 GCA_946886805.1 uncultured Flammeovirgaceae bacterium
GAGAGAAATTGAACATCATCTATAATAAGTATGTCTACCTGAAGATAATAATTGGTAAACTCCTGTACATTATTATTCCTTACAGCTTCAATAAATTGATTTGTGAAATATTCTGACGAGACATACAGCACAAATTTATCGGAAATGTTATTTTTAATCTCGTTTCCGATTGCCTGCACAAGGTGCGTCTTTCCAAGACCTACACCTCCATATAACATAAGCGGGTTAAAAGAAGTAATGCCCGGCTTTTGAGCTACGGCATAGCCAGCAGAACGTGCAAGTCGGTTACAATCTCCTTCTATATAAGTATCGAATGTATATTGCGATTTTAAATGGGAAGTTTGATAAAGGTTATCAATGGTTTTTAAAGCAAATGGGCTTTTGTAGTCATTGGCAATTTTGTCCTTTTCCCACTTTGAAGATTTACCTGTAGGTAAATTTATTGTATATGGTCTGTTTGTGTCATTCCCCTTATCAACAATCACAGAGTATTCCAATCTTCCACTGGGGCCAAGCTCGGTATCTATTGCCCTCCTTAAAACACTCACATAATTCTCTTCCAGCCATTCATAGAAGAACTGGCTTGGAACCTGAATGGTCAGCACTTTATTGTCAAGCTTTAAAGGCATGATAGGTGCAAACCAGGTTTTAAAGCTCTGCTCGCCTATATTCTCCTTAATATAAAGAAGACAATTATTCCATACTGTGTTACAGTCTGCTTGCATTCGCCAGAAACAAAAGGATTATACTAATCTTGAATTCTAAACTCTAACCTCTGCTTTTTGCAGAGAGGGTAACAAAGTTGCTAAAAAATTACCTAACAAAAAAGTCTGTTTTTGCTTGACTTTTAATGAACCTTCATAGCAGATGAATTGAAATGCCTTTGGGAAGAATTTATTTGAAAATTATAATCAATTCTTCCAATATTTATACCAGCCCATCCTACCTGATTTATCAACACTGGCTTCATTTCGGGATTTAAAATCGCTCTGGGCTCGCTTAGGAATGTGTGGGTATGGCCACCAATAATTAAATCTATTCCAGTAACTTGTTGCGCCAATTTAACATCTGAAATCTTATCACTCTCATATTCGAAACCCAAATGGGACAGACAAATTATCAAATCACATTTCTTACTTTTTAATTCAGAAACCATCTCCTTTGCAGCATCTACAGGATCGATATACCTGGTCCCATTATATAACTGTTCGCTTACAAGTCCTTGTAAACCAATGCCCAATCCGAATGCACCGACCTTTATATTCCCCTTCTCAAAAATCTTATAAGGAGGAAATGTATTGGCCAATATGGTTTTGGAAAAGTCATAATTAGCGTTTATAAAAGGGAACGATGCATGCTCAAGCTGGCTTTTTAATCCTTCAAGACCATTGTCAAACTCATGATTGCCCAAAGTAGCCGCATCATATTTCATTTTGCTCATCAGCTTCAACTCCAGTTCGCCTTTAAATACATTAAAATAAGGTGTTCCCTGGAATATATCGCCCGCATCCAATAATAAAACATGCTTTTCCTCCTTTCTGATTTTTTCAATTATTGCAGCTCTTCTAGCCATTCCTCCCATTCCGGCATATTCCCGGCCATCATCAGGAAATGGCTCGATATGCGAATGCATGTCATTGGTGTGCAAAATCGTAAGGTTGCTATCACCTTTTGCACCATATAAAGAAATAGGTAGACTACCTGCTCCTAAAGCCACTCCTCCTATTACTACTTTCTTTAGAAATTCACGTCTATTTTCCATTTTACAATAGTCTTATTCTACCTTCAACATTGGCATATATCTTTTTCCCCGAAGCATGTTGAGCTTTCACTTCTTCAATCAAAAGATCCCTTACTTTTAGCGGAAGCTTTTCCAAAACCTTAGCATTTTTCAAAAAAGTCATATGGTCACCGCCTCCGGCTAGGTAATCTGATATTGCAAGCGTATAGGATTCATTTTCATTAAAAGCTTTTCCACCTATAAAAACTTGTTCAACTTCTTCTCCTCTTAAAATTACCATACTGTTAGCAATGGCTATATTTTTATTCTTAGCCAGATAATCAAAAAGCATCTTTGTTTGTGTACCAGTCAGCTCCAAAATATAAACTGCATTTTCAAAGGGCATTAATTCATAAATATCTTTCAATAGAATCTCTCCCTCCGGCAATGTAGTTCTTAAGCCACCAATGGTAATGGCTGCCAAATCTATATCATTCTCGGAAACCATTCTGCTCCTCTTTAAAATAGCATCACTTGTAAAATTCCCGAGTGGAGATTCAATTTTATCTTTTCTCAATTCCTTTTCAGAATAGCCAATCACCTCATTCATGGTTTCATCCAATTGTAATTTATAAGGCTCGATCATCTCCATAATTTCCTTATCTTTTACGACTGCAGGAGCGACAGGAATGGAAGGATTTTCCGGATCTACCTGATAGGAAGGCTTTGTCGCACAGGAGGTAATGGCAAAAAGTAGAAATGCATAAAGTAAAAAATGCTTTCTAATTTCGTTGATTTTAATCATAGCATGCAAATTGACGTTTTATTTCAACAATGAAAATGATTTTACAAACAAATCTCTCAAGGATAACAGCAAAAAACTTACTTTAGGGCTTGTAACAAAACAACTTGTACATTTATACTGCCTATATTTTGAACAACTTATTTCGCAACGAGCCCTTAGGATACTTTGTAAAAGACTCTAACAATTAATTTTTAGTTATATTGTTCCTTTTTACGGCTTGAAGCTTAATTTTTTTTAAACAAATGAAGTATTCAAGACCAAAACAAGATTTATTTTAGGTGGTTCTTTTATAGAGAGCCTTCACAAAACCACTTATTTTTTGATGGAAAACCAAAACCTGTTTGATAACTATAAACCCCTTTCCAAATCAGGATGGATAGAAAGAGCTATTGATGATTTAAAAGGGGCTAAATACGAAGGCCTAACCTGGCAAACGCCAGATGATATAATCATACAACCTTTTTATACCCGTGAGGATCTATCAGAAAGTCTATACCCCACAGATTTTTTTGTAAATATTGACGAAGACAAAAATCGATACTGGGAAAATCTGGACAA
The DNA here is from genome assembly GCA_946886805.1 of uncultured Flammeovirgaceae bacterium. The sequence continues at coordinate 3,084 of CAMPJM010000078.1, forward strand.
AATTGAAGTAAAAAGTGAGAAAACTGCGAATGAAGCAGCACTTGCCGCCCTTAATGCTGGTGCCGACGGCATTATATTTGACCTCATTGCATCCAAACCTGATTTAAATATCCTCTTAGAAGGCATTTTATTACCACATTGCAAAATCTATTTTACCGGTGATATTGATATAAACAATGATTTTTTAGCTTATGCAAGACTACAAAATGTTCCTTCCAAAGAGCTTCGGGGAGGATTGCTAACTTCATTTCCGATAGGAAAAAATCGAGATATAGTTTTGAGCAATGATTTTGAGGGATTTAAATTGCTATTTGTTGATGTCTTGAATGGAAATTCCTATGTTGGACAATTAGTTGATGCTTTACAAAAAACAACCAATTTATTGGATGTATTAACGAACCAAGGTCTTGAGGCAAAAACAGTATTTCAAAATCTAATCATTAAATTTGACATCTGCAGTTCATACTTTTTTGAAATTGCTAAGATCAGGGCACTTCGGGTTTTATTAGCTGGAGTTGCTGCTGCCTATGAGGTTCCCAATTTTGATCCGGCTTCTATCCACATACATTGCCAGACAGTTGTAAAAATAGAGGAAGATAAAAATAAAAATCTTATCCGAAATACAAGTGAAGCAATGTCTGCTATTTTGGGTGGATGTAATTCTTTGTACACAACACCACATGATCAGAAAGAAGCATCAAGGTTTTCACGAACAATAGCTAGAAACGTGTCGCTAATATTAAAAGAAGAAGCTTATTTTGATAAAGTTGCTGATCCCGCAGCAGGATCATTCTATCTGGAAAGTTTAACCAGGGAGCTGGCAGAAAAAGCCTGGCAAAACTTTGTAACCTCTGAAAAGCAGAAAATATGAGACCTGATTTTTCATCCATAGAACTCAAAGACCTACCACAAAAGCTGGTAGCTGCAAAGAAGGAACCGGGCAGCTGGGAAACCCCTGAGAAAATATCTGTAAAGTCGTTTTACACTGCTGATGATATACGGGGTCTGGTGCATCCTTCATTTGGCGCTGGTGTTCCTCCTTATCTAAGAGGGCCTTACTCCACCATGTATGTCACCAAACCTTGGACAATCAGGCAGTATGCTGGTTTTTCTACAGCAGAAGAATCAAATGCATTTTACAGAAGGAATCTAGCTGCTGGCCAGAAGGGATTATCTGTTGCCTTTGACCTGGCAACTCACAGAGGGTATGATTCCGATCATGAAAGGGTAAGTGGAGATGTCGGAAAAGCCGGAGTAGCAATAGATTCTGTTCTGGATATGAAAATTTTATTTGACCATATCCCATTAGATAAAATGTCAGTCTCCATGACCATGAATGGTGCTGTTTTACCTATTATGGCTTTTTATATAGTAGCCGCTGAAGAACAAGGAGTGCCTTTGGAAAAATTGAGCGGAACTATTCAAAATGATATTCTGAAGGAGTTTATGGTGAGAAACACTTATATATATCCACCAGAGCCTTCCATGCGGATCATTTCTGATATTTTTAAATACACGTCCCAAAAAATGCCACGGTTCAATTCTATAAGCATTAGCGGATATCATATGCAGGAGGCTGGTGCCACGGCAGATATTGAGCTTGCTTATACACTTGCGGATGGTTTGGAATATTTAAGAACAGGAATAAATGCAGGATTGGATATTGATGAGTTTGCTCCCCGACTTTCCTTTTTCTGGGCTGTAGGAATGAACCATTTTATGGAAATCGCCAAGTTGCGCGCAGGTAGAATGCTATGGTCAAAAATTGTAGAACAGTTTAATCCGAAAAACGAAAAATCACTATCGCTCCGCACTCATTGCCAAACCTCGGGTTGGAGCCTTACTGCCCAGGAACCTTACAACAATGTTGCCAGAACCTGTACAGAAGCTATGGCTGCGGTTCTCGGTCACACGCAATCGCTACATACCAATGCCTTGGATGAAGCAATTGCCCTTCCTACAGATTTTTCGGCAAAAATAGCCAGAGATACTCAACTGTTTTTAAAAGACGAAACCGATATCACAAGGGTGGTAGATCCTTGGGGCGGCTCCTATTTTGTTGAGAAACTAACCAATGATTTGGCCATTCGTGCCTGGGAGCTCATTCAGGAAGTTGAAGAACTGGGAGGAATGGCCAAAGCAATTGAGACAGGGTTGCCCAAACTAAGAATCGAAGAAGCTGCAGCAAGAAAACAAGCAAGAATTGACTCAGGGAAAGATGTTATTGTAGGGGTAAATAAATATATTTCGAAAAATGACATGGAATTGGAATTGTTGGAGGTTGACAATGCATCTGTCAGAAATTCACAAATAGTCCGGTTGAAAGCCTTAAAAAAGGATCGAAATTCTACCGAAGTAGAAACTGCCCTGGAAGTTATCACAAAAAGTGCAAAATCCGGGGAAGGAAATTTGCTTGAACTTGCGGTAATTGCAGCAAGAAAAAGAGCTACTTTAGGAGAAATATCTTTTGCCATGGAAAAAGAATTTAAAAGACATAAAGCTACTGTTCGCACAGTGTCCGGCGTATATTCAGGAGAAGCAGCTGGCAACGCCGCCTTCAAAGAATCTCAGGAGCTGGCAGATAAATTTGCTACTCTGGAAGGCAGGAGGCCAAGAATTATGGTGGCAAAAATGGGACAGGATGGCCATGATCGTGGAGCAAAAGTAATTGCCAGCAGCTTTGCAGACCTGGGCTTTGATGTGGACATCGGTCCTTTATTTCAAACTCCTGAAGAGGTTGCCAGACAAGCAGCCGAAAACGACGTACACGTAATTGGTGCCTCAAGCTTGGCGGCTGGTCACAAAACCTTGATTCCACAGCTAATCACAGCACTAAAAGATCTTGGGAGAGCAGATATAATGGTTATAGCAGGAGGAGTAATTCCTCCCAATGATTATGATTTTCTTTATGCTGCGGGTGTTTCGGGAATATTCGGCCCCGGAACTGTAATTGCTACGGCTGCAAAGGAAATCCTTGAAAAGTTAATGAAGATGGGGTAGGTTCAAAGTTCAAAGTTCATAGTTCAAGGTTCTAGGTTCAACGGCTTGGTAGCGATGACATCCCTCTCTCCACAATTAAGCACAAAAAATAAGCCTTGGCAGAATCTTCAAATTATAGGGATGTCATCGCTTTGCTATTAGCCAGGCAATCTGCGCCGTAGGTGCGTCCTGTTTGGGACACTGGATTTAAAGCTGGAAGTTAAAGGTTCGATTCAAATTTCAAGTTTCGAGGTTAACGGCTTCAGGTTCAAAGATAATTATTTAGCAAGGTTGGGTTCAATAGTAGAGACAAGGCATGCCTTGTCTCTACTATTGAACCCAACAAACAGAAAAAGCCGTCTTTCGACGGCTCTCCTTACTTAAAAAACTCAACTACCACTACCTAATTGAGAAGGTTGTGTCGGGATACAAATTGTGCATAAGCGTTTTTGTATTCCTTCACAGTAGGGTTTATAGCCATTGCTTCTTCATATTTAGCTAAAGCATCAACTATTAAATTATTATTTTCAAAGAAAGAGGCTAGGATAAGTTTATCCAATGCATTTCCGTCCTGGATTGCTCCTTTTAAGATAGCAAGATCGGCATTAATAGCTGCTGCTTTTGGTGCAGTTATTCTCTTGATACCATATCCCTCAGAGGCAAGGGCCAAATTACCTTTCACTATAACTTTAACAATAACCAGTCTTTCCTTTGAAAGGCTTTTTTGATTAAGGTCAAGTTTAAGCTGAGGTTCAGTAGTTTCAGCAGTTAAAAGTACTTCGTCATACATATTCCTAACTGTCACTATATAAGTTTCTGCATTAAGATCTGTCCACTTAATAAGCGCGATCGAGTTATAAATTTCTGCAGAATTTGGCATCATCAAATTTATTGCAGAAGAGCCTATTTTTCTTTCCACAGCCCCCGTTACATTTAAATATTTACGGTGGTTTTCGTCAATCTCAGCGTCCTCTTCGGCCATCCTGGTCATAATAAAATCCGCATATTTACTGGCAACAGAATTACCATCGCCTGCTTTCAAGGTCAATTCATTTACTTCGAATTCGCCTGCGGTTTTAATTTCCATTGTTTTGCCATTGGGATGCATTAACCCAACATATGCCCCTTCAGATAAAATAAGTTTATCACCTTCCTGAAGTGTACTTCCAACTTTTAGCTGTTCGTTTCGCGATCCATCAGAAGAAACTAAAGTGTTATCTCCCTGATTAGCCAGAACTTTAAATTGATATTCCTGGGCTTTGCTCTGAAAGGAAAGAAATAAGCCTATAACGATCAACATTACAGTTTTGCTTAAATTCATAACCCTCAGTTCTGTTAACAAAGAATCCATAGAAAAAGCCGTTGGGCTAAAATCCCTCGGATGGATCTCTCCGTATTTTTTTTCTGAATTAAAAAGATTGTTTGATTTCATAATTTATAACCTATGGTTTTTTACTTTAGTCGTTACCACTTGCTAACTTTAAAAGCTTAATGTAACTTTTAATACATTAAGATCTTAAATGGTAACCAGCCCGTTAATAAATTTTTAATAAAACGCGAATAAAATTGTAATAAAGAAGGATTAAAACCTTCTTTTGAAGAGTTCTCGCCGCTCTTCGGCAGAAAACAGATTTTTTATAACTCCGTAATAAAATTCCAGAGAGTCACCTGCAAGTAGTATGGCCCCGATAGCAAGTGTGAGATTGAGTTGATATTCAAAAAGGTAAAAAACAACAATAACTATCGCAAAAAGCATGAAAACTTCAATTACCTGAATAAGCTTGGTCATGCCATCATACCACTTGGGCAGTCTATGATAAATAAAAGAAAACCATACCACATTTAAATAACATAATATAACGCCCCAGATAATTGCTGCTGTATCGCTCATTTTATTAATGAAATCACCTGATAATATCATCGACAGGATATTGGCATGAATTACAACTCCAAACATATCGGGATTGGTCTTTCCGGCATAGTTCATATTTAAGGGCGTATAAAATCTATCCTCCCAAGAAGTATCACCAAATGAAGAGCCCATGTATCCGAAAAGAACAATTTTGTCTTTGATCATCTCGGGTTCAAAATTCCTCTTAAAAACGTCTTCAACATCTATAGTAGGAAAAACATTTGCGAATTCCCCCGATTCACTCCAAATATTCCCTCTATAATTGATAACCTCATTTTCATTGTCCCTTTCCATAAATGCTTCCGCTTTTTCCGAATCAAAGATTTCAGCTATTCTAACCGCAAAAGCATTTACAGGCTTTTGATTACTATGATATTCAGTAGCTGTAAAAGACCGACATGTTTTAAACCGCTCCTGATCTTCTGCATCTGTTATCAAATTAGCAAACCCTGTGACACTGTGTTTTGTAAACATTGGATGAGAGGTCTCAAGGGTATCGAAGCTATTGGTATTCGAATTAAAATCCCCCAGCCTGCTTACCATAACCAAATTATCTACATTTGAAAGGGCATTAGCCAATAAACTATCTCCATAGCTGGTTTTGGATGACCTTAAGAAGAAATCGAGACCTATTACTTTGGGTTCGTAGCTGTTGATAATATTAATTTGCTCAGCAATCCCATCTCTTGACAAATTACCAACATTCACTATTACAATTCTGGTATCTGCCCCCGGATGTTCCCTCACCCTGGAAAAAACGATATCAGTAAGCTCCATGTCATCCAAAGCGTTTCCTACCGGATCAAGAAAATCAAATCTATGGAGTAAGTTGAGCATGAACCCTATTATAAAAAATATAAAAACAGTGCCGCCTATAGTATCAATCCAAAATTTTCTATCCATGTTTTTATAAATTCCTAAGTACCATTTATTCGGTGGTAAATAAGCAGATATAATATAAATTTTATCAGAAAATATTCACATATTAAGGACTTATGTAATATTCCCATATTTTTAACTTATTTTTTATGTCTTACCAAAGAAGGCGACTTACAATAGAAGAATATAGTGCTGGTGTAATAGCAGGAGATAAAATAATCCTTAGCAGGGCAATCACCTTGTGCGAAAGCAATCTTGAAGAAGATAGAAAACTTGCCGAAGAGGTATTGGCGGCAATCATTCCTTATTCAGGAAATTCATTGAGAATTGGGATTACCGGGGTTCCCGGAGTTGGCAAAAGCACTTTTATAGAAAGCTTTGGAAAGCACTTGACCTCCTTAAATAAAAAAACAGCAGTATTGGCCATTGATCCTAGCAGTCAAAAAACAAAAGGCAGCATTTTGGGCGACAAAACAAGGATGGAAGCATTAGCGCACGATCCATTGGCCTTTATAAGACCCACAGCTACAGGAACGGCTCTTGGTGGCGTGGGGAATAAAACCAGGGAAGTAATGCTATTATGTGAAGCAGCCGGGTTCGAAATAATAATCGTTGAAACGGTTGGGGTCGGGCAATCTGAAACAGCAGTAAAGGGAATGGTAGATTTCTTCCTTCTATTGATGTTGGCTGGAGCTGGAGATGAACTTCAGGGAATGAAGAAGGGTATAATGGAAATGGCAGATGCTATTGCGATCAACAAAGCGGATGGAAGCAATATTATGGCAGCAAAAAAAGCCAAAGCAGAATATCAAAATGCTCTTCATCTTTTCCCTGTTCATGAATCTGGCTGGCAACCAAAGGTGCTAACTTGCTCTGCGGTTCAAAAAGAAGGATTAAAAGCGATTTGGGAACTGATAAGCTCCTATAAAGAAGTAACCTTAAACAATGGCTTCTTTCATGAGAATAGAAGGATACAAAATATCCAATGGATGCAGGAAGTAATCAAACAGGACCTGGAATCTCACTTCTTGCAGCACCCCTTGGTAAAATCAAGATTACCCAAACTGGAAAGTGAGGTCTTAAAAGGAGATTTACCTGCGTTGAATGCAGCGAAAATCCTGTTATCAATTTATAAAGGAGAGAAATAACTTTGTTTCAAAAATTCCCTTGCTGCGTGAATCTTAGCAATTATAAATGAGCCAACATCCTAGCCTCATTCAGAAAGAACCTCCTGAAACCAATACTCGTGCTTCAATTTAACAATCTTTCCACTCTCCTCCTTCTTTAAATCATAGGTCTTTAAAAGTTGCCTTCCAAGAGAGAATTGAATCGGAGCCTTAAAAATTGGCCCTTCGTATACAAAAGTGTGAAACTCTCCATTTTCTCCACATGGATCGACCAGTTTGTTGATCTCTTCTTTCACTGAACCAAATGGCTTTCCAAGTACTGCCTTGGGAAGCATCTCAGCATTAAGGCAACATAAAATGGTATTGAAGCCCAATGATAAAAATTCTTCCACAATATTTTTAGTAGGGATTTTCCAAAGAGGAAATACCGCCTTTAAATCAACCGTTTCTAACTGCTTCTCGCGGTATTCTTTTAAATCTTGCAGAAAAATATCGCCATACCCAAAAACTTCAACGCCTTTTTCTCTTTGCCCCATACAAAAGGCTTTAATCATTTTTTCATATTCTTCATGGGAAGTGCCTTTTGCCAAATACAATTTCTCCAAGGGTAATCCTATAGAGGCTGCCTGCTGGTCAATTAATGCTTCAGGGATTCCGTGCATACCTACTCTTTTAAGCTCTTTATCAAAAGAAGTATGCAGACTCACCACCTCATATTCGTCAGATTGAAGTAGTTTATATAGTGCTAAGGCCGAATCTTTGCCACCACTCCAGCTAAATGTTACTTTTTGTTTCTTCAATTCGCAAAATTTATAGGTTGAAACCTTTTCTATCTCTATATAATAGGCACTGCCTTCTTGTCCTCACCGATTGCAACAAAAGTAAAAATTCCACTAATAGCTCTTTCTACCTTATGTTCATACATTTCTTCCACGAAAATCTCAACCTGAACTTTTAAGCTTGTTCTGCCAATGTAAACTATACTTCCAATTAGCTCGACAATTGTTCCAGCGGCAATGGGCTTTGTAAAATCAATTTTATCAGAAGATACCGTTACCATTTTCATTTTGCTAAAGCGGGTAGCAGTAATAAAAGCTACCTCGTCCATCCAATTAAGCGCAGTACCTCCAAACAAGGTATCATAATGATTTGTAGTGTTTGGAAATACCGCCTTAACAACTCTGGTTATCGCATGAGTTTTTCTTTCTTCAATTGTCATAGGTTGCAACGAGCTTCTAGTTAAAAACGAAGCCGTTAGGTCCAACACCTGTTTCAAAAGAGCCTAATAAAGCACCTTGGAGATTGTATCGGTAAACAGTACCACTTCCTTGAAATCCATTGGCATCACCTAAATATAGCTCGTCATTGTCCATATCATACCCTAAACCGTAAAAACCCGTTGCCTCATCATTGGTAAGTAGTGGTGTAGTAGGTGCAGATGACGCATTAATATCAATTTCATACACCGACTTTCCTGCATAATAATATATCTTATTCTTTGTCTCATTTGTTACTAACCTGCCCGCTGGACTTAGCCCTAATTCTATCGTTGCTAGAATAGTTTCAGTTGCAGGATCGATTTGATATAATTTACCGTTATTTGCTCCGTAATCACCTCCAGTAATTACCCATAAATTTCCGTCAGCACCTTCTACCATTGCGGATGGACTTGCCGAAAGCTTAACTTCATTTTTTTCAAGAGTAATTGGGTCTATTACACCAATAGTAGACCCAAAATTATTGGAAAAAAATATTTTATTATTGACGGAGATGATATTTTCAGGACCGTTACCTACTTGTATTGTATCCATTATTTCCAAAGTAATTAGATCAATTACTGCTATAAACGGTGGCTCTGTCTGTGTAAAATTTTCATCAAACTTTCCCCAGTTTGTTATATATCCCTTATCATTTAGGCTTGTAAAATATCGCGGGCTA
>CAMPJM010000079.1 GCA_946886805.1 uncultured Flammeovirgaceae bacterium
TCACACATTTTAAATCCTGCTAATTTTTTAATCCAGTAAATCCCGATTCAGACAAGGAGAATATCCTGCCAATATTTTACCTCTGTAAATCTCGATCACAGCTCTCTGATCACCCTGCACGGATTTCCGGCTGCAAATACATTTGGTGGGATGTCGCGGGTCACTACACTGCCTGCTCCTATAGTAGTATTTTCACCGATGGTAACTCCCTTGCAAATAATGGCTCCGCCGCCGACCCAAACATTATCCTTTATCCGGATGGGGGCAGCTAATTCCGGACCTTTAATTCTTTCTGAAGCGATGACCGGATGATATGCAGTATAAACCTGTACGTTAGGACCAAAAAATACATTATTTCCTAAAAAAACCTCAGCACAGTCCAAAATGATACAATTGAAATTCATAAAGACATTTTCACCAGTGTAAATATGGCTTCCATAATCGCAGTAAAATGGAGCCTGTATATCTAAATTATTTCCAGCTTTTCCTAAAAGAGCGGTCATAATTTTCTTTCTTTCTTCGTGATCCTCATAGCTTGTCTGATTGTATTTAGAAAATAATCTGCGGGCATTGTTCCGCATCCCGACCAACAAAGGATCTGTAGCTATGTAAAGCTCATCGGAAAGCATTTTTTGTAACTCTGTCTTATTCATCTCAATATATATTTTTAACCGGTTATGAAAATCAAGTAAATCGTACAGTAATCAATGAAAAACAAGCCATTATAAACCACCTACCCTAGAAAATAGATAGACCTGCCACCAAGTATATTGGGGAATGAGATTCTTAAAAGCTAGTTTCAACAATCTCTTTATATGAAATATCAATTTCAACAACAGGCATATTTTGTAAATGTTTATGTTTCTCTGCCTTTTCTACCTTTCTGATAAACCATGGATAAATATTTGATCAGATGTAAGATATTTTGTTTATTGTTTTATTTCTTAACCTAGGTTAGAATATATTAGCGTTTTAATCCAATATTTGGCTATGAAACCAACCCTAAGAATATTTTCAGTCCTTCTTTTTCTTGTTTTAATATCCTGTAATAAACAAAGCGACCTAGCTGATTTTAGCAGCCCTCAGCATTTATTTGCAGATTATATTGCTTCTTACACCTCGGGAATTATTTCCAGTAGCAGCGAAATTAAAATCAGGTTAACAAAAAAAATAGAGAACGCGATACCGGGCGAAAAACTAACAGAAGAAGTGCTGCAATTTGAGCCTTCATTAGACGGTTATGCCTACTGGGAAGATGCCTATACGGTTGCCTTTCACCCTGAAGAGAAATTAACTGGTGGGGAAGATTATAAGGCCAGGTTACACCTCAATAAAATTATTGAAACCACAGAAGAAAAGGAAGAGTTTAAATTCGTTTTCCATGTAATGCCGCAGAACTTTGAAGTAAACATAGGCGATATTGGCTTTTACGATATCCATACCTTAGACAAAGTAAAGTTGACCGGAACCGTAAAAACAGCTGATTTGGCTGAGGATGTGGCAATTGAAAAAATGCTAAACGCTACCCAGAACGACGAAAAATTAAAAATAACCTGGGACCATAGTCAGGGAAGAAATACACATCGATTTATAATTGAAAATATTGAACGAACCGATAAAAAAGGGAATGTTGAGATTTCGTGGAATGGAGCTCCCCTTGATGTTGAGAAAAACGATCAAGCAAATGTAGAAATACCTTCGCTTAAGGATTATAAGGTATTATCTGCAAATATGATTAGAGGCGAGGACAGTTATCTTTCAGTCCATTTTTCCGATCCGTTAATGATTGATCAGGATTTGACAGGGCTTGTACAGCTCCATCAGGAAGGAAATGCTCCCCGAATTGTGGTTGATGTCAACGAACTTAAAATTTATCCTGATCAAATTTCCGGTGAAGAAATAAACCTGACGATTTATCAGGAGGTGAAGAATATTTCGGGTGAAAAGTTAGCAAAAGATTTTAGTCAGACTATAGAGTTCTCCCAACAAAATCCCGAAGTAAAGCTTACCCTGAAACAGAATTCAGTTATTTTGCCGGGATCTGAAGGTTTAATTCTTCCTTTTGAAGCAGTAGGCTTATCTGCCGTTGATGTTTCTGTAATTAAGATATATGAAGAAAATGTGCTTCAATACCTTCAGGTAAACAATTTTGGAGGGACAAGTGAAATAAAACGGGTAGGTCGGCCGGTAGTGCAGAAAGTAATTCCTTTAAATGGGTCTGGGGTAGTGGACCTACTGGAGTGGAACAGATTTACGCTTGATCTCTCGGAGATAATGGAAACCGAACCAGGAGCGGTATACCAGATCTCTATCAATTTTAGAAAATCCCAGGCGTTGAATTTTTGTTCAACTGAGGATCAAATAATAGAAGAGGAGCCAGTGGGACTTGGCAATTGGGATGATCCTGATTCACCCTCTTATTGGGATTATTACGAATATAACTATAACAACTACGATTGGCAGCAAAGAGATAACCCCTGCAGCTATTCTTATTACAGGAACAAGAGTATAAGTAAGATATTATTTGCCTCAGACTTGGGGATAATCGCAAAAAGATCCGATGTAGGTAACCTTAAAATTGTGGTAACCAATCTACTGACCACAGAACCGGAAGTAGCTGATGTGGAAGTTTATAATTTCCAGCAACAATTAATAGCACAGGGAAAAACCTCTGCTGAGGGAATTGCAGATATAGAAGTTTCATCAAAACCATTTGCCATTGTTGTAAAACGAGGAGACAAAAGAGGCTATTTGAAATTAACAGATGGCACTTCTCTTTCATTAAGCAATTTTGATGTTTCGGGACAAAGCATCCAAATGGGAATTAAAGGTTTTATTTATGGAGAAAGAGGGGTATGGAGGCCAGGAGATACTTTACATTTATCCTTTATTTTAGAAGATAAGCAAAATTCATTGCCAGAAACACATCCGGTAATAATGGAGCTGTATAACCCCAAAGGACAATTGGTCAACCGAAAGGTAAGTACACAAGGGAAAGCAGGAATGTATTACTTCAATTTGAATACAGCAGCGGATGCACCAACGGGAAATTGGCAGGCAAAGGTAAAAGTGGGGGGAGCAGAGTTTTCCGAAAGATTGAAAATTGAAACTGTGAAACCTAACAGGTTAAAAACTGATCTCAGCTTTGGGAAAGAAAAATTAACAGCACTTGATGAGCAAATAAAAGCAGAATTAAATGTGAGGTGGCTGCATGGAGCAACAGGCAAAAATCTTCGCACTCAAATCGAGCTTTTGATGGTACCGACTACTACTGTTTTCGAAGATTATAAAAATTTTACTTTTGATGATGCATCGAAGGAGTATTATACCGAAAGTGAAATTGTATTTGATGGCAGGGTAGATAGCGAAGGGAATGCTACAGTTAATATCCCTTTAAATAAAAACACAAGGGCACCCGGTGCTGTAAACGCAATCTTTAAAACCAAAGCTTTTGAAGAAGGTGGCGATTTTAGCATTGGCCAGTTCAACATTCTTTACTACCCATACACTAGCTTTGTTGGGATTCAGGCACCGGAAGGGGACAAGAGAGGGCTTTTGCTAACAGATGAAGATCATACAATCAAAATTGCCACGGTAGATGCAAATGGAAACCCAATTAGTCGGAATAACCTAAAGGTGGAATTGTATAAACTGGAGTGGAAATGGTGGTGGGATAATGCGTACGAAAGCTTAAGCAACTATGTGGGTAGATCTTATCAAACACCAATACAGGAAGCTACTGTGAGTTCCAAAAATGGAAAAGCAAGCTGGAAATTGAGGATAAACCACCCGGAATGGGGACGGTATTTTATAAAAGTTACAGATCCTGAATCTGGACATTCGGCGGGTAAAATTGTTGCGGTTGATTGGCCTGGCTGGGCAAGTGGTAGCAAAGATGGGCTCGACGGAGTCACCATGCTTAACTTTGACACTGACAAGGAAGAGTACAAAGTTGGGGAATCAGTAAAATTGAACATTCCCGGTGGAGAAGGCGGAAGAGCTTTGATTAGCCTTGAGACAGGAAGTAAAATCATAAAAACCATTTGGGCGGAAACAAAAGCGGGAACTACAACAGTAGAATTTGAAGCTTCAGAAGAAATGGCTCCAAATATTTATGCCCATATCACGCTGATACAACCTCATGCGCAAACAGCAAATGATTTACCGATAAGATTATATGGAGTACAGTCTATTGCTATCGTAGATCCAAATACACAACTTCATCCGGTAATTCAAATGCCTGAGGAATTGCGGCCAGAATCCACTTTCAAAGTGAGTGTAAAGGAAAAGTCAGGAAAAGCTATGGCTTATTCTTTGGCGGTTGTAGAAGATGGTCTTCTTGATTTGACTCAGTATAAAACGCCTGCTCCATGGAAACATTTCTATGCAAGGGAAGCACTTGGTGTAAAAACCTGGGACATGTATAATGAAGTAATAGGTGCTTTTGGAGGAAATATTGAAAGGTTGCTGGCAGTAGGAGGGGATGGCGAAATTATATTGCAGGAGGACAAGGAAGTTAACCGTTTTAAACCTGTTGTAAAATATTTAGGGCCGTTTTACTTAGAAGCAGGTAAAACCGCAACACATAATATAGAAATGCCCCAGTATATCGGAAGCGTTCGTACGATGGTGATTGCTGCAAATGAAGGTGCTTATGGAGCGGCAGAAGTTACAACTCCGGTGAAGCAGCCGCTTATGGTATTGGCAACTTTACCGCGTGTGGCCGGACCTGGAGAAGACATTGTTTTACCAGTAAATATCTTCACTACCAATAAAGCCACGAAGCAGGTGAAGGTAGAAGTAAAAGCAAGTGGAAAGTTGAAAGTAGCAGGAGCCGCGCAAAAGTCCTTAACCTTTTCTGAACCGGGTGATCAGGTCACTTATTTTTCTCTTAAATCATCAGAAGCTTTAGGGGAAGGAAGCGTAGTAGTGACGGCAACTTCGGGAAGCTTGAAAGCTACTTACGATGTTACTTTAAATATCAGGGTTTCTAATCCACCGTTAATAGCGGTTGAGGATAAATTAATTCCTTCAAAAGATAAATGGCAGGTAAGCTATAGTCCTATTGGTATTGCTGGCACCAACGAAGGAGTAATTGAAATCAGCACTTTGCCGCCGTTGAATTTAGAACAGCGTTTACAATATCTTGTTCAATATCCTCATGGTTGTATCGAACAAATAACGTCTTCTGTTTTTGCCCAACTTTTTTTAGAGAAGCTGACGACTGTTGATGAAGCAAGGGAGAAGCAAATTGAGCAAAATATTAAGCAGGCGATCAGTGCTTTACGAGGATTTCAATTGTCATCTGGGGGCTTCTCCTATTGGCCGGGGAATACTACTCCAGATGCTTGGGGAACGAGTTATGCCGGACATTTTCTATTGGAGGCCAAAAATAAGGGCTATAATGTTCCTGATGAACTGCTGTCTTCCTGGGTAGACTTTCAGGAGTTGCAGGCTTCCCAGTGGTCACCGGGAGTGACGACAAATCAGAATGAATTGATTCAGGCCTACAGATTGTACACGTTGGCTCTTGCAGGAAAACCTGCATTGGGCGCAATGAACCGGATGAAAGAGCGTGAATATAGTGTTACGACGCAGTGGAGATTGGCGCTGGCTTATGCAGTGGCAGGATATAAGGATGAGGCAAGAAAATTAGTTGAGAATATTACCACACAAGTTGTGGATTACAAGGAATTATCCGGTACCTATGGTTCTCAGACAAGAGACCAAGCAATGATCCTGGAAACATTGGTTGCCCTTGAAGATGATGAAAAGGCATTTGAAATGCTTTCAACTATTGCGGATCAAATGGGGAACGGCGACAGGTGGATGAGCACCCAAACTACAGCGTATTGTTTAATTGCCATTTCACGATATGCAGACAAGCATTCTATTGATAAAAATATGAACGTAAAGGTATCGGTGAATAACCGAACCGAAACCTTGAACCAAAAGCAATTTGTTTCGCAGGTATTTTTATTATCGCCACAGCAAGCTCAAGAAATTACTATAGAAAATAATGGTGAGTCACCAGTTTATGCCAGACTAATTAAGAGAGGAGTGCCACTTACTGGTGATGAGCAGGAAACCTCCAGAAATATTGGCTTGACGGTTCGATATACAACTATTGAAGGGGAAGAGCTTGATGTAAGCAATATTAAGCAGGGAACTGATTTTAAAGCCGTCGTTACTGTTCATAATACCGGAACAGGCAGAGATTACGAAGAGCTGGCACTGTCTCAGATTTTTCCTTCAGGTTGGGAAATCATCAATACCAGGTTAGATGATACCCAGCAGTATTATAATCAGGGCAAAGCAAACTATCAGGATATTAGGGACGACAGGGTTTATACCTATTTCGATTTGAAGGCAAACGAAAGAAAGGTTTATACCATTTTATTGAATGCCAGTTATCAGGGAAAATTCTATTTGCCGGCGGTATCAGTAGAAGCCATGTATGACAATAGCATCTACGCAAACAAAAAAGGCCAATGGGTAGAGGTAAAACCGTAGAGACGCGATTTATCGCGTCTCAATGCGATTTATCGCGTCTCAATGCGATTTATCGCGTCTGATACGATTTATCGCGTCTGATACGATTTATCACGTCTGATGCGATTTATCGCGTCTAGACACGATTATGGCGTCTAGATATCAATACAAATAATTGCATTTATAGCGATTCAATGCGTCTCAATACCATTTATCGGTCTCTTTGCGATTTAAGGTGGCGGTTTTGGACTGATCCATCCATGACTGATTTGCTTTACTAGCTAATTTATAAAAAAATCATAATGCTCCTTCTTCCAGAAGCCACCTCACCTTGCCAAGGGCATTCGTTTGGAAAAATTCTCTCCTGAAGGAGAGGACTTGCCTCACCGCTAAGCGCAGATTCCAAAATCAACCGTCTCTGTCGCTACAAAATCACAACCATTGTTGCTACAACCACTGCTGTAACACCTTCTCCTTGACGAGGAAGCAGGGGATGAGGTTAAACCCTCGATTATCATTTGAAAACATAAAAGAAAAAAAAGCTTTTGCGAAAACAATAAAAGCCTGCCATACCTCACCTAAATCCTCTCCTGAAGGAGAGGACTTACCTCGTCGCTAAGAGCAAATCCCAAAATCAACAAACACTGTCGCTACAACCACTGCTGTAACACCTTCTCCTTGAGGAGAAGGCAGAGCTTGCCCCGTAGGATGACGGGGGATGAGGTGCCTCAAATAATTACACAAAAAAGGAGCTATATAAGCTCCTTTTTTACCACTAAACTAAACTAAACATAAGAAGCAAGATCAGTCTTTTAAAATGTAATAAGTAATGTTTTCAAACTTCATAAATTCATCGCTCTGCATTATTAATATCAAAAGTTCTTCATCCTCAATAAAGCCATCTTTGGGTATATCAGCTTCTCTTACTATATTGAAATTGGAATCATAAAACTTTATTTGAGGTGTAGGAGTGTAAATATTTTCTAGATCTTCGGTTTCATTTAATGACTTTTCCAAATCAGAAAGCGCTTCTGCATAGACTTCAGCTTCAGTTTTTTTATCTTCTATTTTTTCATTTCCACCTGCAAATACAGGAACAGAAGCAAGGGCAAGCATAACGAACGAAAGTTTAAAGACTTTGGTGGCGGAGGTGAGTAAGGATTTCATATTTTTTATTTAGATGATTATTTTTAAATTTTTTTTACCTAAAAGCCAATTCTCGTGCCATTAAATTTTACTTGCTGATAATCAACGAATTACATTTTTAAAGATGGGTTTTTGGCGAGATTTTGTGTATCGAAATCGAACACTATTGCACGGGTATGAACAGCTTGTCAGGTCTATATTAAGGATCAAGCAAAATTTCTGGGAGCAGTTGCATTGTGCAGGGATTTTAGACCATTTATAAACAAAGTGTCAAGCCTCAATTCCCGAAAGCGTTTGCACAAAAGCTTGATTAAGCCTACATGAACACAAATGGCATCTCACGACAATCAATATAAAAAGTTTTTACACCAAGAATGTCAAAAACGATGCGACACAATGCTGAGCTATTACATCCTCTGAAGCACGCTTTTCGACCCAGTTTATGGATTTTCAACCTTTGATTTAATCTTTGGGTCAGCGGAGCCCCGTGCGGATGAAATCGGGTTCCCCGAAATTCTTCGGGGTAAAGCAAAATCCGTAAACAGAGGCCACCCGGCCCGAGGGTCACGAAAACTACATTGTAGCAGGACTCCAGGTCGTCTGGCAGATAGCCTGAGGTTAGAGACTAAGATTTTTTGGCGGTACTCCCCAACTTTTCCGCATATTTTCACAAAGCTATATCAAATGTTTTTCGATGATTATGTTTGTCTATACCGATGAAATTTGGAACTTTAACGTTACGTGACTTCCATTAATCCTTTTATAACGATATGAATAATATAAATGAAGTGAATCTTCTACAGTACCCCATCGGACCATTTGAGAAAAAAGAAAATTATACCCATGATGAGTTAAGAGAGCTTATTGAAATCATAGAAAATGCTCCTGAAAATTATCGGAGAGTAACTGAAAAACTACAACCGGGTGACCTTAGCAAGACATACCGTGAAGGAAGCTGGAATATTCAACAGTTAATCCATCATGTTGCGGATATTCATTTACTGCATTTGCTAAGAATGAAAAAAGCTTTAACAGAACCAGAGTCTGACAAAGGAACCGTTATTATTGATATGGATGGCTGGGCAAAAACTCCTGATGCTGTAAGCGCGCCCATTGAAGATTCCTTAATGATGTTTGATGGGATAAACAGAAGATATGTATTCTTGCTGCGTTCTTTAGACGATGCAGCTTTGAAAATTCAATATTTTCATCCCGTTCGGAAATACTGGATAAATCAGGCACAGGCAATTGCTATGTCTGCGTGGCATGTAAACCATCACCTTGCCCATATTAAAATAGCTTTGGGGGCAGGCTTATAATCTAAGTAGCCGTATTAGTAAACAGCCACCTTCTAAGAAGGTGGATATGACTTAAGGGCATAGCCCTTCTTTTTATCAATGCCACGAAGACACCAAGGCACCAAAGTTTCATTAAAATTTTACTTCGTGTTTTTTTCTTCTTCCCTTCTTTGAGTCTTTGTGACTTTGTGGCAAAAATATTCATGTAAAACACAAAGAACATGACCACCGTCTAAGACGGTGGGTTTAGGTTAGACTAAATTCCTTCCCAATGGGGAAATAGCCTTTCACTCGTCGTAATCCTCTCCTGAAAAGGGTATTTACCTCACCCATAAAGACAGGGAGAATAAATACATGCACAGTGGTGGTTGTGCCCACGTTGTAACATCTTCTCCTTATTGCGAGGATAGATGTCCCGGAAGATTAACGATTGACGAGGTCCCAAAGCATCTATTCCTCCAACCGCTGAATACAATGCTTAGAGGCCTCCAGCATAGTGGTTACCCAATAATCTTCCTCATTATTTTTGAGATATTTAACAAAATCATTGTGCTTTTTTAAATCAACATTCATGGGATGCCCGCCACCCACACCGTGGAATAAGACCACCAGCAGCGCATTTTCTTCTTTTGCCTTCTCTGCCCATTTAATCATTTCATCCGCGTTTTCTTCTACCACAACATAACAGTTGATGTTCGTTAAATCCAACGATTCGATTTTATTGAGTTCTGATTGAACACCTCTCATAGCAACAAATTTGTCCTTAATAGCATCGACGAAAGACCCATCTCCCGTTTCTGTATCGCCACAAGTATAGGCAAAGGTCCTTTCATCCTGACCGTCCAAAGATTTTAGAAAAATATTTGTCATTTCAATTTCCCTTACAATTTGTTCTGTTGTGTACTGGCTCAAATCATTTTCCGGAGTTACCCATGACCTTCCCGGTTTTGAGGCATCGCAAGGATGGTATAAGGTATGGTTTCCTAATTCATGACCATTTTCTGCTGCCCTTTTCCAATCCTGAATCCTATTTTCACTACCTTCGTAAGCGGCAGATATATAGAAAGTCCCCTTAAACCCGACTGAGTCTAATATGGGAATTGCGTTGTCCAGATGAACTTCCAACGCATCGTCATAGGTGAGAACAACCGCAGCTTTTTTGCCCCTCCAAAGTTTTAAATCGGATACCTGAGCCTCAAAGGGTGAAGCAGGCAGCCCTTCCTGATTGTAAAAATTCACTCCGGCAGGATTATCTGCCCAAGCATAGCGCACATAAGCAGGGTGGGAAACTTCCTCGCTCCAAACAACTACTTTATCACCCTCTATTTTTGCCTCCGCCCACACAAACTCTTTATCGTAACCGGCAATGGCAAACCATTTGAGTGGTTCCCCATCCTTTGAGATCAATCCGCCGCCTACATGGTTAAAATGTAGACTTACTTTATTTCCATCGACAGTAGCAGAGGTGTAAACTGGTCCTGAATATACCACGTCATCGTCGTTATATGCTATCTTTTGCGCAGCCAAAGCCAGTCGATCACCAATGGGTTTCTTATTTCCCGGATGGATATCATTCCATTCACCCAAGTCGATGGTAACCGCCATACCTGTATTCGGCACTTCAAGGACCTCCAATTGACTTTGTCTTAACTCGGCCCAGTTGCTCTCCGAAGGCAAATAATTGACGTCCATAAAATTCGGAAGCTGTGCGTATAAAAAAGGCAGCTCTTCCTGATTCCATTGATTTCGACTGTCCGCTATCAACGCTGGCAACAACTTTCTATACTCTTTCGGCCTTCCTGCATTGCTTTCCCCCTGATACCAAATTATGCCCTTGATGGCGTAATTCGTTAAAGGAGCGATCATGCCATTGTACAAGGCGGTTGGCTGATTTTGGGCAGCTATGCCTCCACCGCCTGAGAATGAAACGGGAGGATATACTGCACCCACTTTATATTGCCAATACCCTTTAAGATCGATGGTGTCTCCTCCTGCTGCAAGATAATACGGCTTGTCCGGTACAAAGCCACCTTTTCCACCGTAGTTGATCACCCGCACCACAAAAACATTCTTTCCCGGTTTCAATAATTCAGCCGGAACCGCATACCTGCGCTGTGGATATTGATAGCCTTTACCGCCAACACGCTCTCCGTTGATATATACCTCGTCTGCATCAATTATCCTTCCCATAGAAATTTTTGCAGGAACTCCGGTCATGGAAGCAGGCACCTCTATTTCCTTCCTGTACCAAACGATACCGTTCAAATCCCTGATTCCTTGGTCTTCCCAATATCCCGGAATGTTGATCGTTTGCCAGTTTCTTGGTGTGAAAGTAGGATCAAACCATTTCTTGGGTCCCCTCATTCCCCGGTCTTCCTCTCTGGCTTCTGCAATAACATCTTGAATCGCAGAAGCTTTTCTATTTGCACTGTTTACATAAGTAGTGTCCTTGTTTTCCTGAACAGTGCTCATCAAATCAGGAAATTCCTTTAAACCTTCTTCACTGATCCAGGCTTCTATAGGGGTGCCTCCCACACTCGCATTGATTAGTCCGATGGGGATGCCATATTTATCATAAAGCTTTTTAGCAAAGAAATAAGCCACGACTGAAAACCGAAGCACATTTTCTGGCGTGGCGGCTTTCCAGCTTCCTTCGGGAAGAACTTCCGATGGCGCTTGTAAATTGGGCAGGGTAGGGATCAAAAATTGCCTTATTTCCGGGTAGTCGGCTTTTGCTATCTCATCAGCATATCTGTCGGAATGCAAATCCAGATTGTGGACCATGTTGGATTGGCCAGCGCACAGCCACACATCGCCCACCAAAATATTGTTCATCGTTATATCATCAGTGGCTCCTTTAATTTCCATGGAGTAAGGCCCACCAGCCTTCGTCGCAGGAAGCCAAACCATCCACTTGCCATC
>CAMPJM010000080.1 GCA_946886805.1 uncultured Flammeovirgaceae bacterium
TTCGGTATGTTGGCATATTTATCCTGGCGGGATTCTGGTCACAAAATGTTCAGGCACAGGAAATAAGTATAGGAGGTGAATTTAGAATTAGCCCGGTTTATTCCAGGGGCTTCAGATTGCCTCTTTATGAAGGAGATAAACCTGGCTACTATACCTTGCAGAGAACAAGGCTTATCTTAAATTATGATAAGGAATCTGATCTGAAAGCCGAAATAATATTCCAGGACAGAAGGTATTGGGGAGATGAGTCCGAAGGGGCAGATGCTCCTACACTTACACTTTACCGAGGCTGGGTAGAAAAATATATTACGCCTGCCTTTTCCATTAAATTAGGTCGTCAGGGACTCGTGTATGATGATGAATATTTATTCGGAGAGGCGAATTGGGGAGGAACCAGAGCACATGATGCAGGCCTGTTGAAATATGAAACTTCAGGAATTAAAGCCCATTTGGGATTTGCCTATAATGCAAACAAAGGCGAATTAAAAAGAGAACATTACGAATCGGATTTTTATAAAAACCTTGCCTTCGTGTGGTTTAATAGAGAAATAGGAAAACTGAACTCCTCTTTGATTTTCATAAACAGAGGATTGGAGCGGGAAGACACTGCCGTTTTCTATACGCAGACATTTGGCACCAATACGAAACTGAAGCTTAATGATAAATTGTCATTGAAAGGACTCTATTACCATCAGTTAGGAAAGACCTTGGAAGAAAAAGATATCAATGCTTATTTCTATTCCATTCAATTAAACTATGATCTCAATAACTATTTGAGTTTCACCTTAGGAAATGATACCGGCTCAGGCACAGATCAATCCGATGCTGAAAATGCAAAATTTGAAAAATACAATACTTTTGATCGCTTGTATAGCCTTGGACACGGCCACTTTGGTTACCTGGATTATTTTTATGTAAAAGTTCCCACCACCTCAGGGGTGCAGGATTATTACTTCAAATCGCAAATAACGATTAATAAAAAGTTTTCCATAAAAGAGCATGTCCATGGATTTTTTACACAGGCCAACATCAACGACCCCAACAACGACAATATGTACCTGGACAAATACCTGGGTATCGAAAATGATATTATCCTAAACTATAAGTTTTCACCAAATTTCAAAGCTTCACTTGGGCATTCTATCATGTTCGGAACCGAGACGCTGGATGAGTTTATGGGAGGTGGTGAAAGCGCCGAAAGTCAATTCTTTTACGCGGTGATAACCGCAACACCAAATTTCTTTAAGTCAACAATAAAATAAGTCTTTTAACATTTTCTTATACACAAAATGAAAGTTTTAACCAATTTAAAAGTAGGACAGCGTGTATTGATAACCTTCGTTATTATTATCGCCTTTTATGTCGCCAACGTAGCTTATAATATCGTGAGCCTCGGTGTCATAAAATCCAATGTGACCAGCATTTACAAGGACAGGTTGCTCAGTATCACTTCCTTGCTGGAAGCCGACCGCGACGCCTACCAATCAAAAATTGCTATCAGTGAAGCCATCAACATTTCTTTGGAGAATAAGAGCAAGGGTAGCGATAAGTTAAATGAAAAAGTTGTGGAGATAAAAGAAAATCTGGGCCAACTTAAAGAGCGTTTCGATAGTTTTCAAAAGGTCTATCTTTCAACGGGAGGAAACAATCATCCTGCATTCAACGCCTTCGAGGAGCATTTCGGAAGGGTAAAGACAATCTCTACGCAAATTGAAGAGCTTATTATCAACAATAATTTGGATGAGGCACATAACCTTTACTTTGGTGTTTATACCGAACATTTTGAAACAATGCGTGGTGCTATAGACCAACTTACAGAAATAAGCTCTACTCAAACACAGGAGGAGTATGTTGCAAGTATGGACAAGGCCGCAGAAATAACCTTATTCGCCTTTATTTTCTTTTTTGCGGTTTTAATCGGACTTGTTCTTTCAGGTATTATCCTGACAAGGAGCATTGTAAGCCAATTGGGATGTGAGCCATTTGAAGCAGCGGAAATTGCCCGTAATCTGGCAAATGGTAACTTAAAGATCACCTTTGATAAAAAGCGGGAGGTAGGATTGTATAAAGACTTAAAATCAATGGTAGAAAAACTGAGCAATGTGATTCACAATGTCGTGACCATTTCTGAGAACCTTGCCAGTGCTTCTAATCAACTATCCTCAGGTTCTCAGCAAATTTCGCAGGGTGCAAACGAGCAAGCCGCTTCGGCCGAAGAGGTGGCCTCATCTATGGAAGAGATGGCGGCATCAATTCAACAGAATACGGACAATGCCCGACAAACCGAAAATATATCTATCAAAGCAGCCAATGATATAGGGGAAGGCAATAAATCTGTTGTACAAACGGTAAAATCTATGACTATAATCGCCGATAAGATCAAAATTATTGGGGAGATAGCGCGCCAAACCAATATTTTGGCCTTGAATGCTGCTGTAGAGGCAGCGAGAGCAGGGGAACATGGAAGAGGATTTGCAGTAGTAGCCGCTGAGGTCAGAAAACTTGCTGAGCGAAGTCACAATGCTGCGGCAGAAATAGACGATCTTTCTAAAAATAGCGTAGACGTGGCAGAGAAATCCGGAAAGCTGTTAGCAGAAATTGTTCCTGACATTCAAAAAACGGCTAACCTAGTGCAGGAAATAGCATCAAGTTCGCAAGAACAGGGAGAATCTTCTAACCAGGTAAACAATGCCTTACAGCAGCTTAATCAAATCGTTCAGCAAAATGCGGCCAATGCAGAGGAAATGGCCAGCAGTTCTGAAGAACTAGCTGCCCAAGCTGAAAACCTTAAAGACCTGGTGGCATTCTTTAAAATAGGAGATGATGAAAAAAACACCTCAGGATTTAAAGAGAACAAATTAAAAACATACCAAAACTGGACGTCTCAAAACGGGAATGGCAAAGAGATAAAGAAGGAAAAGGCCGAGAAAAATGGAAAGAAGAAAAACACGCTTGAATATGTTGAAAAAGGAAATGGAATAACAATAAATATGGACGATGAGAAGGAAGCGGAATTTACCCAATATTAAGCGCTTTTTTTAGAGGCTCACGTTTATAAAACAGATTGAGAAGAGGCTTTTGAAGGCCTCTTCTTCGTTTTTAATGGCAATATGCATTAGAATATCTATTCCGAAGCAAAATAGCTGCAAATCAGTCGCTTTGCTCATTTTCATCCTGTAACCATAGCGGTGCTATGCTTTCGGATGAAAATCCCTGATTTATTGCTATTTTACTTCTCATCACAATCTCTAATGCCAGGGTATTTTCCACAATTATTCCATACCAATAAATACAGGTCGCACCTACGGCGCTAATTGATTACGACCGTTTTTTTCTATAAACAGTAAATCCCTCCAGGATAATGGCTCCAGGATTGTGGAGCATCTATCTTAACAAATTACAGACCTG
Organism: uncultured Flammeovirgaceae bacterium; assembly: GCA_946886805.1. Next base: position 3,409 of record CAMPJM010000080.1, read on the forward strand.
TTGTCCCAGAAATCCTTTTGAAATATACATACGGCGATACAATCGCCCTTCTCGGACATCCGCATTGCAAATGCGGACGATGTGAGCCGTTAAAATAATGGTAGAACCATCGCACTTAATTACTAAAGTAAGAATCGAACTTCTACCAATTCCCGACCAATTTGTTGAACGCCGTCCAATATTCGTTTGGTTTGAGCAGCAGAAGGCTTTTTTATACCTTTAATATATTGAGCAAGCAAACTTTGGTTCATTCCTATACGTTCACTTAAAGCCTTTGCGTTGAGTACCTTGTAAAAAGTAAAGAAACTTTCAAGGTCATAACTAAATTTAATTTCCTCTATGGTGTAGGCAATGCCTTTATCTTCAAAAGAAAGATTTACAGCTTCCAGTACATTAGCTTTAAGTTCCTCAAAGGTTTCCCCTTCGGTTGCTATAAACGCATTACCTACCGAAGCATTGGCACTATATCCGGTCTCCTCCTTAGTCACAGTAATGTTAATTATAGGCTTTTTCATCTCTTATTAGTTTTTATGTCAGCTTGTTTTAACAGCGCTTTCAACAAACCTTTTTTAACTTCCTTGCCAGCGTGGTATGGTACGGTAAGCTGTTCAGTTTTTGTAGGGTGTTGCATAATTATATGGCTACCTTTTTGGCGTACTTCAAACCAACCATCCTTTTTTAGAAGCTTAAAAAATTCGTTGTACTTCACCCTATAAAGGTAATAAATATATTACTTTTATCCAAATAAGACATTGGGTACAATTTGATTAGAAACTATTTATCTTGTAAAACAGTAAAATCGAACAACCGAGCACAAACCCTGAATTGAATAAATACATTTAGGCCAGATTTTATGCCATGTCAACCTGGAAACACAAAGGTGCAGAAGTATCAGACTCTTGCACCGTTCCATTTCCAAGTACTATCGTTTTATTTGCACAGATGACCGTTTTTCTTTTGAGAACCTTGCTCTTACCAAATAAAGTTCTACCTACTTGAATAGGTTTCAATTTAGAGATTTGAACTTTCCTTCCATTTATTATATTCCTTCACCACAATAATTATGTCTTCTCATTTGTATTCTTTATTTTCTATCTTTTTTGCGAGTTCCGGGTAATCTTGAAAATACTCTGGAGCAAGCTTTTGCATTATTTTATTGGGTGCCAAATTGTTTGGAAAATTCATAGAGACCATAGAAGCGGCTTTTTCACCCTCTCGGTAACACAACCAGTATGTATTCCCTGGTATATTGAAAGAACCATTTGGTGTATGGTTTCTTGTGTCGGGACTATAAGTCGTATAAAGGGTAGCGTGTCCTCTCTCAAGTACCGTTAAAAAAATAGGGTCAGATACCTTATCTCTTTTCCAACCTATAAAAGTTTTGACATTTTCCATCTCAAAATCACCTTCATCTGTACTAAATTTTATAATTTTAATGGAAGAGCTTTCAACTTTTTCTTTATAGGCAGACTCCTTTGGCTTAAATTGAATATATTTTTCATCTGCTTTTTTTGGATACTTCACCAGGCCACTTTTTTCTTTTCCGTCCTGGAAAATAATCTTCGCTGGAAAAAATTGAGCCTTTGATGAAGATGAGCTTAGAACCATTATCAAGCTTATAAAAGCTAATGTGAAAATCATTTTTGTATTCATATCTTGGAGTTTTTGATTTATAGTAAATTTTAAAAGTATTAACTCAGCACAAATAATTAGAATTCTTTATTTTTTAACTTCAAATAAACATCTGCAATGCTACTGTTTATTTGAAGTTCTTTTTTGCCCAAATTTTAACTTTTGTCACATACGACGTTAAGCTAATCTTTTGTTAAAATTATGGAAGTCAAACTAAGCTACTTCAGAAAGTTCGACGCTGTAATTTTCTTAATGTATGATTAGCGTTAACTCTGGTCGTAGCGTCCCGCTACGACCATAATCACACGAGCGTCCCGCTCTATTCGCAAAACAATTGGTTGCTGGTTGCATTGGGCACTCCCCAGGATTATAGCAGGCAGAACCAACAAATGCAGGTCGCACCTACGGCGCTAAATTGATACGATCGGGGCTTTTCTATAAACAGTAAATCCCTCCGGGATAAATGGTTCCGGTTATGGAGCATCTATCTTAGGAGTCACAGACCTGTTGTCCCACAAATCCTTTTAAAATATACATACGGCGATACAATCGCCCTTCTCGGATATCCGCATTGCAAATGCGGACGATGCTGGTGCAGGTGCCTGGACTTTTAAAAATGCTCTCACTCGGAAATGCAGCTTAACCCTCGATAACTACAGTAGGATTATTTATCCTGACCGTGCTTTTTGTTTGTGTTAAAATAAACTTCTATTTTTGGCCAAAAAAAAATTTGCATGTCTTCCTATTCCTTTAGATTTCAAAATTCTACCAGCTCTAAATATATAGTTTATGGGCTTTTAGCGGCATTCACTTTAGTTGCGCTTTGTATCGTTTTGAATTTTATTAATCTAATTTTAATTCTATTCTCTCTTTTTTCACCTCTTGTAGCTGGATTTTGGCTTTTCGCAAAAAATGGAAAAGCAGCGGATATTATCACAACTGACGAACAGGGTTTTACCTCCACTTATCATGGAAGAATAGCATATGATGAGATTGCGAGTATCCCTGCATATAGTTTTATAGGACCACCTCCCCCTTCCATGAAAATGATATTGAAATCTGGCAAAAAAATCATTTGGTATTTAAGTCCTACAAAGTCAATTTTCAATTCGCCTGAAGATGCTGTAATATTTACAAACTTTACAGCGGATCTCGCGAGCCGACTGCAGCAATTACATCTTGCCGAGAAAAGGGCAAGTAAAAATACCCTTACTACCTCCTCTTTAGAAACTGAACAAAAACCAGAGAACTACAATCATGAGCGGCCATTGGTAGAGCAAATAAAGGAAGTCTCTAAAAGAAACAAAAGGCAATGGGCCATTCCAATAAGCTTGGTGATCTCTGTAATGCTTTTCATCAAAACCTGTGGCACAGATTTTATTCAGGAGAATAGAAACGATGAAATTTCCGATATTTTTGTTGGGGTTTCAAAACAATACGAACAAAATATTATCAAATCCAAAGAAGTTCTAAGGGAACACGTGAAAACCTTGGGACCGGTCTTTCTGTACAGCAATGATCATTCGGCAACCGTTCGTTTGTTACCAGATATACCAGAGGACCCATTGCCCACAATGTTGCCGCCTGTACTCAGTCAGGTCGGAGCCAATGAACATCTAGAACATCTTATAAAATATCCGGATAGCGCTGAATTTTTTACAGTAATTCTTACAGAAAACGGTGGTATAAGAACCATGGCAAAAAGCATAATGAATTATGGTGACAGTACAACAAAAATGCTATACCTCCGCTTTTATGATCCAAACAGAAAGATCAACCCTGACCGGTTTCAGCAGGCTTCAGAGGTCGACTCGAGTACCTTTGTTGCCTTTGACATGACCACTGCTGTTTCTATTATCGAAGATCAGACTATATCTGAAAACCTTGAGAACTCCTTTATAAACCTGCCCATGATGTTGGCTCAGCTTAAACACAGCCCCACCTTCAAGGTTTATATGTCAGGGGCTGCCAAAGACGAAATCACTGCAAAAATATTCGATGAGTACGTTCAGGAGCTAAATAAAAAATTGCATGATCTGGCTATAGACACTACCCTGTTTCAGCATTCGGTCCATAATCAATAATGGATTTGTTGAAGTTAATTCTTTTTAAAGAAGTTTCGAGATGCACCGCAGCAGCAACTTGCCAATCACAAGGAATAAATCGGGGGATTTAAAAATGTGAATAGAACAACTCATAAAGAGGACGTAAAAAAAAGGGCATTAAAATATGGAAAGATAGCCCTATTAGCCATTGCAGCTTCTGTCCTGTTCTTGATCATTTCTTTTATAGTTGATGCCTATTCGGATTGGCTGGAGCTTTTATTAATAGCCTCTATGGCCTTCGCTTTGGCAGGGTCTTTTATTGGGTTTTATGCTAGCCTCCAACAGGTTTCCCCGCAATAAGCGGGGAAGCTCTTCTGAATGACAAATAGTAACGCATGTCACCCGCCAGTTGGCCGGACTTGTTGCATAATGGCAGCGAGGTTGGTTAAGCTTCGTCTCTCTACTGTAGCAGCTCTGCTAGTCTCCAACGGGTTTCTTCCTGAATGACAATAAGAACGGGTGTTATCCAGCGGGAGAAATTATTTAAGAATCAACACACTAATCAGTGCTAGGCATTGAATGTGATAGTAATAGAAATACTGGAAGCACTCACAAAGGAAAGTCTACCAATGCCATAGTGCCTTTTCCGGGTTGGCTTTCCAAATTGAAAGAGCCTTTGAAAAGGCTGACTTTGGATTGGATGGCATTAAAACCGAAACCGGCTTTTACATTTTCTTTATCCAGTCCAATCCCTTTGTCTTCAACTATTATGTTCAATGAATCCTTATGCCCAATAATCTGAATACTCATGCCGGGGGATTGGGAGTGCCTGATTACGTTCTGAACCAGCTCCTGGCAGATGCGATAAACAGCGATTTCAAGATCTTCGGGCAGACGCCTGTCCATTCCCAATATCTGCAAATCAATATCGAACTGGTCTGAAATGTTAATTTGCTCCAAAAAACTTTGAATGGCGGGCTTTAAGCCGAACCTCTTTAAAGCTACCGGCGACATATTGTGCGCAATCCTACGAAGTTCCTGTATTGCCTCATCCAAAAGACTCATGGTATCAAAAAACTTTTGATTTTTATCGGGTAAGTCTCTCTGGATCTCTTCCTGCAAACCATTAAACCGTAACTTCACACTGGATAACATTGAACCCAAGCTGTCGTGAAGATCACTGGCTATCCTTTTTCTTTCACTTTCCTGTATCTGAACAAGGTCTTTTAAATGCAGGTCTTTCTGGGCTTCGATTATTGAGGCTAGCCTTTCTTTTTCCGACATTTCTTTCCTGATTTCCTCATTAAGTCTAACAGATTTTTCATAAATCCAGGCATTTTCTATAATCACAGCACCCTGATTGGCGGCAATTCTGACCCACTTGATGCATTCCTGCGTGTACCAGCTCTTCAGAAAAGTGTTTTCTAGGGTAATAACCAATGAAAAATGGCCATTGATTGTGATGGGCATTATCAAAAGTGATTGTACTCCACGCTGTCGTATAGCGTCCAGATTCATCCCGCCTTTTTCCAAATCAAGATCATTTACCACAATAGGTTGTTGCAACCTGTGTGCCATCAAAGCCATGGAAACAGGAATTCCGGCATTCCCAGGAATATGCATTTCAGGATCAATAATGTAAAAAAGAGAAAGGTCTCCATACAAAGTTAGCTCTCCTTTTTCTACCGATTCTATCACAACTCTGGTAGAACCGGAAATCCGCAACAGCAACACGAGCAACTTTTTCACCAACGAAGCAACTTCCAGATCGCCACTTAATTCATGCTGAATCGTTTCAATATCCAACTGCTGTGTTTTAGGATACTGCTCCCATAATATCGACTGATACTGCTGAATTATTTGCCTTGATTTTGCTACAGCCCCCCATTTTTCATAAAGATCTATTGATTTCAGTAAGTATTGCACAACCTCAGCCTGTTGGTCTGGAAGATTTAGTAGATGCCTGGCAAACAATTCATTGGCAATGGCTGCATTGTAATTATTATTACCTGCTGTAGCCAATGATTTAAGATAATGCTCTTCCGCCAATTGTATTTCTCCATTTATCCGCAGCCACTCTGCATTCATTAGCCACCAAAGTGAATTATAATTTGAGGGGGCATTTGCTTTCCACAGGTCAAAATATTTTAATATCTCCTGTAGTTGAGAAGTTAGTTCCGCTGTTTGGACTTGGGAAAAATTACCCCAATTTTGGGTGATAGAGAAAAACCAAATAACCATATTTGCTGGCACTAGCGGCGAGCCTTCTTGTAGTTTTTTATTCGCATTGGCTTCACTGGCCGCAATTTCCGCCAGTTCATAATGTCCAAACAAGAAATAATACCTTGCCCATACATAATTTCTGTAAAACTTCTCTTCCTGGATTGTCAATTTACCCGCCAACCAGGAAGGTTGCTGTCGTGGAATAGAAAAAATAGGGCTCTCCCCTATTAAAAACCTGATCAGACTTTTTTGATAATGGGTAATATAATAAGTTAATTCTACATCGGAGTACGATTCTTCGAAATCCCATTTTAACAGTTCCTTGATGGATAATCCGGAAAGGAAATGAAGGTTTAGTTGGTGAGTTTTTAGAATATAGAGACCAATAAGATCCCCGGATTTTCTACCGGCTTGTATACCTTCCTCTAAAAGTTCCATGCTATTTTCGAAGCTGTTTTGCCAAGGTTTTATATAGAAGGCATAGACACCATAAACCCTGCACCTTAAGTTAATGTCATCCAAAGAATTGTTAATAGCCAGTCCTTTTGCACCGTATTTTATCCCCTGTTCAATATTTCCGGCAATAATGAGCATTCGCCCGTATGACACATATCCAATAGCTTTTACCCCGGAAATTTGACCTGTTCCAGATCTTGTAATGATTTGTAAAGCGGCCCAAGTCATCAAAACATCCGAAGTATGGTGTAAACCCATTCCGCCTACATTTAAAAGCTTAAGAATAGCTTTCTGGCAAGGATCGTCATCCGCGGTTTCCCGGGTATCTTTGGCATTACTGCCTGCTTTTTCCTGATGGGAAAGTAAATGCTTTAAATTCTTAACCTCCTCTAGCAATTTTTCTTCGTCCACTGGCAATTCAACGCCCAGCTCCCTTAAAATTTCCCGTAGTATTTCCACTACCATCCGGTACCTCCCCAGATGGCTATTGATGATGATTTTCAGCTCAAAGACGGACGCACGTTTTAGTGGTTGGGTCAGGATTTCGAGCAAATAATCCAGGTGTATTTCTGCCAGATCGTATTCCCCAAGGTGATATTCTACCTTTGCCCGCTCCATATAAACTAACCACAATTGATCCCAAACCTCATTTCTCGGACATTCCTTCAATAGGTCGGCACTTTTTTTAAAGAAATTCCTGGCCTGGTCCAGTGCATTATCCTGCTTGGCAAAGGCACCAGCTTTGAAGTTTAATTCTGCACACATCAACAATTCGCCATGAGATTTTACCAGTGGCAGTGCCTGGTTAAAATGAGTGGTCACCAAGGTAAGTTTGGTGCCGTTTAATTGATCGAGCCCTCGGGAATAGATTAATTTTGCTATTTTGTAATGGAGTTCAGATCTTTTAGTAACAGGAAGGTCGTTATAAATCATTTCCCCCATGTGCATTTCTGAAAATCTCATCATATTTCCCCGATCTTCAATAAGTCCGGCATTCATCGTTTCAGAAATTAATTCATCAATCGGGAGGTCAAGTTCTTTTAACCAATCGGAAATTGTCCTTCTGCTAAACAGGCCCATACAAGCCATAATGGAGAGCATTTCCTGTGCCGGTTCGGATAATTTTTTAAATCTCTCCCGTAGGATTATTCTGGAATCCTGACCCTTGAACCGCTCTTTTAATGCTTTTTCATCTCCATACCAAACCTCATTCTTTTTCCAGATGAGATCTGTTTTTTTGATACTCTCCAATAATACCAGCAAATGAGAGGGATTTCCACCACTTAAGTCATAGCACACCTTGACCAAATGTGTGTCGCACGGATCACCCAAAACAGTTTCCATAAACTCTCCTCCCTGATCGGAATTTAAACCATCCAAAAAAATGTTTTCGATAAGTTTCTTTTCGAAGCTCAGAGCATCCATCAGTTGCGCCACTGCTGTCATCTTTTCATAGGGCGCACGGCAACCTCCTATCCAGATGAGCCTTGCAGGAGACAGGTTGAGTATAAGGTATTTCAAAAGATTACTTCCCGATCCATCTATCCATTGTAAATCGTCGGTAAAGAGAAAGACCGGCTTTTTATAAAAGTCCGCTATAAATTCAAAAAGTATTTTAAATAAAGGGTATAGCTGATTCTCTATTTTGGGTACGGAGGGCATGGGAAATCCTGAATCTTTACCAGCAAGCAAGGATAGCTCGGGAATGTAATCCAGTAATAAGGGAAAACTGTCTCCTAACTGAACTTTTAGTTTGTCAGAAAAGTCCTTGAATTCAGATCTGGAAAATTGTTTATATATCTTGTTCAGGAATTCAGAGATGCCTGACTTAAAGCCAAAATACGGTATTCCTTCATATTGTTGGTTATGTCGGGCGATCAAAACAGGAGAAGGTCCATCCTGTTCGCGAAGGTAGTTTTCAACAAAAAAAGTTTTACCGGTGCCAGTAAATCCTGTTACCAGTATGCCACAAAGTGCTCTATTTTCCTGCTTTTGCATATCCTGAATGCAGGTTTCCAATTGTCGCCTGTGCTCGAGTCTGGTAAAATCTTTAGGAATATTTTT
>CAMPJM010000081.1 GCA_946886805.1 uncultured Flammeovirgaceae bacterium
CTTACCATGGAATAGTAGTTGATTAAATCCGTAAATGTTAATTAGCATATTGGTTAATTAATCGATTAAACATAAATAATGTGGCCAATCCCATCCAATACCAATATAAACCGGAACACCTCAAGAATTCTGAACCCAATAAATACGAGGTTGAGAATTTAAAGGCGGAAGAACTGTTGATAAACATAGGCCCTCAACACCCCTCCACTCATGGAGTACTGCGACTGGAGGTTGTAACTGACGGGGAAATAATTGTGGACGTAGTACCGCATATGGGATACCTTCATCGCTGCTTCGAAAAACATGCCGAATCCATGCCTTATAACCAAAGCATTCCATTTGTGGATAGGCTGGATTATATGGCTGCCATGAACTCTGAGCATGCCTATGTAATGGGAATCGAAAGAATGTTGGGGATAGAAGGGACAATTCCTAAAAGGGTGGAATACATAAGAGTTTTGGTAGCGGAACTCAACCGACTTGCGTCTCATTTTGTGGCGATTGGCACCTATGGAATGGATATTGGTGCCTGTACCCCATTTTTATGGATGATGCGGGACAGGGAGCATATTTTAAGACTCCTGGAATGGGCGAGCGGCGCACGAATGTTGTATAATTATATTTGGGTGGGCGGATTGTTTTATGATTTGCCGATAGGATTCGAAGAAAGGTGCCGTGAGTTTATCAGCTATTTTAAACCTAAGTTAACAGAACTTGAAAACCTTCTTTTAAACAATAAAATTTTTATTGAAAGAACCGCCAAGGTAGGTGTTTTACCAAGAGATTTGGCCATTAATTTTGGTGTTACCGGCCCCATTCTACGGGCTTCTGGTTTAAAATATGATCTTAGGAAAGTTGATGCATATTCTGTTTATCCGGAACTTGATTTTGATATACCTATTGGAAAAGGAGAAATGGGAGAATTAGGAGACTGCTGGGATAGAACATGGGTGCGTGTAAGGGAATGCGATGAGTCTGTGAAAATGATTGAACAATGTCTTGACCGCTTGCAGTCAGACCTAAAAAGAGATAGAATTTTTGATCCAAGAGCGGCGGTACCAAAAAAGATCCGGCCCAAGGCGCAGGATTTTTATGCAAGAGCAGAAGGGCCAAAGGGAGAGCTGGGCTTTTTCTTCAGAGCAGACGGAAGGTCTGATATTCCATTTCGATGCAAAGCGCGGTCCTGTTGTTTTGTAAATTTATCTATCATCCCTGAGATTTCTAAAGGTGCAATGATTGCAGATCTTATTGCAATCATAGGATCTATAGATTTAGTTTTGGGAGAAGTAGATCGCTAGACAGAAGATTTTAGACGGTAGACTTTAGACAGTAGACAATAGATTTTAGACAATAGTTGTGCACAATTATAGACAGTACGTATGAGTCATAAGCTTCACGATATCTCACTATACTATCCCGAAGGAGCTGATATAAAAGTCAGGAGGACATTCAATAAAAAGGCGAAAGTAATTTCGGACCTCTACGTCCATTATTTAAATTCTTACAAGCCCCCTAAGACTACGAGAGTGTCAGTGCAGTTAGGACGTCCAGAAATCAAGCTAATAGGATTTGCTGGAAGTGTTTTATGTTTAAATTATCCATTTGATGCAAAACAATATTGGGAGTTATCTAATCATGAACAAAATCAATACTTACTCGCTATTACTCACGAAGTGGGGGTTTTGTGTTGCAAAGAGTTTAATTGGGATCTGAATGTATTTAATGCCGCTCATCAAAGAGTAATTGAAGCGAATTTTGTTTATGAAGTGGAATTGAAACAAAAGCTCTCCAAGGATAAAAAAATAAAAGCTTGTTTGATTGTTAATAAAATTGAAGGTTGTGCGATAATCTCAGCTGGCTTTTTTAACAAAGAAGGGAGGATGCTAAAAAAGGTAGAGCTTTTTCGTGCTCAACAGCATGAGACGTTCTATGGCCATGCTTTGAAAAAGCATAAATGGATTCATGATCATTATGGAATAACAGGATGTGATGAAGAAGTTCAAATATTAGCCAGTCCTTACTCAGATGAACGTGTTGTTAAATTTTATCCTAACAAACATTCTCAGCGGAAGCTTGAGAAGTTTGTAAATTTTCTTACCTACAAGGAAATAAACACAAGTGAAGAATTTGAAGCTTGGTTAAAAGAATAGAACTGAGCACAACAACAGAATAAAGCAAGGGCTGTAAGCTCTTTGCCATTTAGCCTCTGCTTTATTCAATGGACGATTTTAAGAGTGAGATGTTAGACAATAGAGGTTTGATGGGGATAGTAGGAAGAAGGAAGTAGATGGATGAGGGATTGGACAAAGGATTTACTAATGTGAAGTTGGGATCCTGGGCTGTTTCTGTTAACTCAACCCGGCGGAACAATAACTAACTTATAAAGTTAATTCCCATTGGTGTAAATGATTTCGTGATTCCAAAAGAACTCCTTCTTATCAAAAAACCGCATTAATTTTAAGTATTTCTATGAAAGTTCTTACAGCCTCGCAAATTAGGGAAGCAGACGATTATACGATCAAAAATGAACCTATCGCCTCAATTGACCTGATGGAAAGAGCTTCTAAGGCTTTTGCGAATTGGTTTATCAAGAATTTTCAAAGCAGCAAACCGATAGCCATTTTCTGTGGCATGGGTAATAATGGGGGAGATGGTTTGGCAATTGCCAGAATCCTTCATCGTCAAAATTTTAAGGTTGAAGTTTATATAATTAAAGACAAAGACAAAGGCTCTGCTGACTTTGAAATTAATTTAGATCGCTTCCAGCAAACTTCCCCAGTCAATTTTATTTCTGAAGCATTGCAAATTCCCGTTTTCCAATCGGAGGTAATAATAATAGATGCAATCTTTGGTTCTGGCCTTTCAAAACCTGTTGAGGGATTGCACCGGAAGGTAATTGAAGCCATTAATGATTTTAGATTTCCAACAGTAGCGGTAGACATAGCTTCCGGTTTGTTTTCTGATAAACCTAATGGAGGTGGATCTATAGTAAAGCCAGCCTTTACAGTTTGCTTTCAGGTATATAAACTGGCTTTTTTAATGCCTGAAAATGCGGAATTTGTGGGTGATTTAGTGGTGGTGGATATAGGACTTGATCAGCAGTTTTTGGCCGATTTGGCTACCCCATATGAGGTCATTACTGATGAATTGATTGCTAATTTGTTGAAAAAGCGGAAAAAATTTGCTCACAAAGGTGATTTTGGAAAGGTTTTGCTGGTAAGCGGCAGCTGGGGTAAGGTTGGCGCAAGTGTATTATGTGCCAAAGCTTGTTTACGTACAGGCGCAGGTTTGCTTTCTATTCATGCCCCTGGCTGTGCCTATGAAATATTGCAAGCCACTGTTCCGGAGGCAATGGTTGAAACGGACGTAAAACGAAAGAAAATTTCTAAAGTCAAAGATTTCGATCGTTTTGATACAATAGGAATAGGCCCGGGCATTGGCACAGCAGAAGAAACCAAAGAAGTACTTTCTTCCATCTTAAAATCGTTTAAAAAACCTATTGTTTTAGATGCAGATGCTTTAAATATTTTAGCGGAAAATAAGAAGCTTTTGAAGTATATACCCAAAGGAAGTATTCTGACGCCTCACCCCAAAGAGTTTGAAAGAATTGCCGGAAAATTCAATAACAGTTATGAACGACTTGTGTTGCAGAAGAAATTTTCTGAGCAGTATCATTGTATTACTATAGTTAAAGGAGCTCATACCAGTATAAGCACCCCCGATGGCGAGGTCTTTTTCAATAATACGGGCAATCCCGGAATGGCAACCGGTGGTAGCGGCGATGTTTTAACAGGCATGGTTGCAGCCCTACTAGGTCAAAAATATAATTCTCGTGACGCAGCGATAATTGGTGTTTACCTACATGGACTGGCTGGAGATTTTGCAGCTAAAAAATTGGGCCAGGAATCAATGCTTCCGTCGGACATTATCGATAACATTTCCAATGCTTATCTTTCTTTCAGTTAAATGCCAAAAACTTCACTTGACACACCAAAATTTCCTAATCTCCAAAACCCAATCCCCAAAACCCAACCAAACATTCTTTTATCTGCTTAATTATTATAATTTTGCATTCGTAATCAAAAATATTGCATGGAAGTTTTACTTGCCACATTCAGTGCTCTTTTTTCCGTTGTAAATCCTTTTGGGGCTACCCCTCTTTTTGTAGCACTAACAGAAGACCTGGATAAAAAAGCCCGTAATGAGCAAGCTTTAAAATCCTCCATTTATATGATTGCTATTTTGGTCGTTTTCTTTTTTGCAGGAACCATAATACTTCAATTTTTCGGAATCAGGTTAGAAGATATTCGGATAGCTGGAGGTATTTTAATTGTGCGGTCAGCCTTTCAACTTTTAAGTCCGGGCTCGCATAAAGGAAAGCATATTGATAAAGAAGTAAAACAGGAGGGGATGGATAAGGATGATATTTCCTTTACTCCCATGGCCATGCCCATGCTCTCCGGTCCGGGATCTATTGCGCTTACAATAGGAATGTTTGACAAAGCAAAGGGCTATATGGAATATACATATATGATTATAGCAATTATATTGGTTGCAGCTGCAAGTTATATAATTCTTCGGTCGGCTGTGCAACTCAATAAATTTTTAGGCAAAGGAGGGATGGCTGCCTTGTCAAGAATGATGGGGTTCATAATTCTCTCTATTGGCATTAGTATGATTCTTAACGGGATAATTACCTTATTTGAAAAATATATCATCCTGTAAAGGGTTTTGGATAATGAGTGACAAAAGGTTTAGCAATAGGAAAAGGAACAAAAGGAAGAAGAAGGGGCTTTTCAGTAGGGTGTTCACTTTTTTATTTCGGTCCCTTTTAATATTTTTCTTAGGTTCGGTTTTACAGGTATTATTTTATAAATGGATGCCTCCTTTGATTACTCCGATAATGGTTTTTGATAAGGTCGAAAGTTTTTTTGACGCGGAAAAGAAATTTGACCTACGATATGAATGGGCTTCAATAGACAAGATTTCGCCCTATATGGCATTGGCGGTAATTGCATCGGAAGATCAAAAATTTGCCGATCATTTCGGGTTTGATGTAAAAGCGATTGAGGAGGCAATTAAAGAAAATAAAGAAGGAGGGAGGATAAGAGGGGCAAGTACAATTACACAGCAAGTTGCGAAAAATTTATTCCTTTGGCCAAGTAGAGATTATTTTAGGAAAGCGTTGGAAGCCTATTATACCCTCCTTTTGGAAATTTTTTGGAGTAAGCAACGAATAGTTGAGATGTACGTAAACATAGCTGAGATGGGCTATGGAATTTATGGAGTGCAATCAGCTTCCGAGGTTTTTTATAAAAAAGATGCCATAAATCTCAATAGGAACGAAGCGGCTTTAATAGCGGCAGTTCTTCCAAATCCGAAAAGGTTTTCGGTAAACAACCCTTCGGGTTATATTCTGGGGAGAAGAAACTGGATTGTAAGACAAATGTACCAGTTGGGTGATGTAAAATATTTGGAGAAATTGAAATAATGGATTGATTTTTGTTTAAAAAAATTGAAGAACATAAACGTATTGCGGATGAAAATAATTCGACCACTAGTATTTTTTATTTTAATATTCGCTATTTCTTTGAACCTTATCGGGCAGAAGGTTTCAGGAAGTAGCTCAAGTAACGGCCAGAACGCAGAAGTAAAGCTAAATGTTGAAAATGAAACTGATTTCGTGGAAATTTATCCAAATCCGGCTACTGAATTTCTCAATATAAATTTAAAGGATTCTGAATTAAAGAATGTCAGTTTCGAGTTGTATGACATAATTGGAAATAAGATAGACGTTAATACGCAAGAGCTAGATAACGATAAATATAGAATTCCTGTAGAAAAGCTTCATATGGGCTACTATGTGTTAATAGTTAGTGATGTTTCGGCCCGGTATAAAAAAGCATTCAAATTTTCCAAAAGGTAAGTTTCCAATTTTTATTCTATTGAATAGTTTCCTCCGAAGAGTTCTTCCATTTTTTAAACGAGTAGTATACCGCATATCCTCCAAAATAAAGCTTTCCCCAAATTCTTGATTTCTAAATTTTTTTGTAATCGTTTAATACTGGTTCTGTTCTGGAAGGAGTAAAGCTTGTAAGGACTAAAGCTTTTAGTGTCCCTAATAAGCGATGACATCCCTCTCTTTCTTATTATTGTTGCAAAACAGATTATCAGGAAATCTTCATAGTTTAGGGAGGTCATCGCTCTATTCCCGGAAAAAATCTCCAATACTAAAATTCTGCGTTATCTGGCGTCCTTGGGAAAGGAATTACATCTCGGATGTTTCCCATTCCGGTAATGAACAAGATAAGCCTTTCAAATCCGAGTCCGAAACCACTATGAGGTGCTGTACCAAATTTTCTGGATTCTAAGTACCACCACAGGTCCTCTGAATGAATTCCCATTTCTTCCATTCTTGCCGTGAGGTTTTCATAGCGTTCTTCTCTTTGTGAGCCACCCACAATTTCTCCAATTCCCGGGAATAGAATATCCATTGCTCTCACTGTTTTGCCATCTTCATTCAGCCTCATATAAAAAGCTTTTATATCTTTTGGATAATCAATGAGGATCACCGGCTTTTTGAAATGCTTCTCTACAAGATATCGTTCGTGTTCCGATTGCAAATCAGTACCCCAACCTTCTACCAAATATTGAAACTTCTTCTTCTTGTTGGGCTTGGAGTTTTTTAATATTTCAATGGCTTCAGTATAAGTGAGCCTTTCAAATTTATTTTCGACAACAAACTCTAGTCTTTCAATCAAGCTAAGCTCATTTCTTTCTTCCTGCTTCTTGTTTTTCTCTTCTTCTAAAGCCCTTTGATTTAAAAAGTTGAGGTCTTCTTTACAATTGTCCAGTGCATATTGAACCAGAAATTTTAAGAACTCCTCCGCCAGATCCATGTTGTCGGTTAAGTCTGCGAATGCCACTTCTGGCTCAATCATCCAAAATTCCGCAAGGTGCCGTGTTGTATTAGAATTTTCTGCTCTAAAAGTTGGTCCAAACGTATAAATTTCTCCTAAAGCTAAAGCGCATAGTTCGCCCTCAAGCTGCCCTGACACCGTCAAATTAGTTTCTTTGGCAAAAAAGTCTTTACTGTAGTCAATTTCGCCGTCTTCTGTCAGTGGTGGGTTTTTGAGTGGCAAAGAAGTCACCTTAAACATTTCACCCGCACCTTCAGCATCTGAACCGGTAATGATTGGCGTATGGATATTTACAAAGCCCCGATCATTAAAAAATTTATGTACCGCAAAAGTCATTGCATGGCGGATACGGAATATTGCACTAAAAGTATTTGTCCTTGGGCGTAAATGAGCGATCTCCCGCAAAAATTCCAAAGAGTGTTTTTTTGGTTGCAAAGGAAATTTTTCCGGATCTGCAGTACCTAAAACTTCAATAGTTTCAGCATTTAGCTCAACCGCCTGCCCCTGACCCTGAGATTCCACCAATTTCCCGGAAGCACTTATGCAAGATCCCGTACTGATTTTAGGGAATATGTTATCGTCAAATAAAGAAGGGTTCAATACAACTTGTAAATTATTGATAATAGAACCATCATTAAGGGCAACAAACACTACATTTTTGCTTTCTCTCTTTGTTCTTACCCATCCCTTTACCAATACTGTTTCGCCTACAGCGCCGGAAGTTAACAGGGTTTTTATCTTTGTTCTTTTCATAGTTATCTTACAAGTTGGATTTGTAATCTGTCAAAACATTCAATTTTTAAGATAGATTCTCAAAATAGGAGAAGTTTCTATTTACATGAAGAAATAATGTGCTTCTATAATTTTGGTCGTCTATTTTTTTTATCTTTCCCAGTCCGAAACAATCCCAACAAAAGGGAAGTTTTTACTGCAAATCAAATGAATTGCAAAGCAACGATAATTTGTGCTTTTTTTCAAAACAATTCATTAAATATGGTAAATTTGAAGGATAATCATTAGGATAAAAATATTAATACAATATTATGCAGAAGCTGAATTTAAGCCAGACATTGGGACAGAAGCTATCTCCGCAGCAAATTCAGTTTATAAAACTGTTGCAAATACCCACGGCTGAGCTTGACACGCGTATTGAGGAGGAACTTGAGGCGAACCCAGCCTTAGAAGAAGGGAAAGAAGAGCAGGAGGAAATAAAGAGTGAAGAAGAATATGATGATGCTGATACTAGCAGCCAGGATGATCTGAATGTGGAAGATTATTTACAAGATGAAGATTTTAGTGGTTATAAAATGCAGGGGGATGGCCCGGGCAGGGACGAAGAAGATCGGGATATGCCTATTCCTACTGCCACTTCCCTTCACGAACAATTAATGACCCAACTCGGATTTCTGGGACTAAAAGACAGACAGGAAATCATAGGAACGCAATTGGTAGGCAGCATTGAATCTGATGGGTATATACGAAGGGGTCTTGAGTCGATAATAAATGACCTTGCCTTTTCTCAAAACGTAGAAACGGACCTGGATGAAGTAGAAGAGATTTTGAGAAAGATCCAATCTTTTGATCCTCCCGGTATTGCTGCTCGTAATTTGCAGGAGTGCCTTTTGCTGCAGTTGGAAAGGAAAGAAGATCATAGCAAAACAGTTAAAAATGCAATCAGGATCATAGAAGATTATTTTGATGAATTTACGAAAAAACATTACGATAAAATTATCAAAAAGCTTGACCTGGAAAGTGACGATGAATTAAAAGAAATAATCAGCCTCATTACCAGACTAAACCCCAAGCCAGGAAGCAGTTCCTCAGGGCTCATTAAAACCCAGTATTTGATTCCCGACTTTATATTGGTGAATAATAATGGTAAACTGGAGCTTTCTTTAAACTCCAAAAATGCTCCTGAGCTGAAAATAAGCCGATCTTATTCGGAAATGATGGAAGCTTATGATAAAAGCGATAAAAAGGATAAAAAACTGAAAGAGACGGTATCATTTGTAAAGCAAAAACTTGATTCTGCTAAGTGGTTTATTGATGCCATAAGGCAAAGACAGCAAACCTTATTGAATACCATGAGTGCGATCATCAATTATCAATATGATTTTTTTGTGGAAGGAGATGAGAGCAATCTTAAACCGATGATCCTTAAGGATATAGCAAATGAAATCGGGATGGATATCTCGACCGTTTCAAGGGTAGCAAACAGCAAGTCCGTTCAAACGGAATTTGGCTTATATCCATTAAAATATTTCTTTTCAGAGGGCATTTCAACCGACTCAGGTGAGGATGTGAGCAGCAGGGAGGTTAAACATATATTAAAGCAATTTATAGAGGAAGAGGACAAGAAAAAGCCACTTTCTGATGATAAACTGGAAAAATTACTTAAAGAAAAAGGATACCAAATTGCCAGGCGTACAGTTGCAAAATATCGCGAGCAATTAGGTATACCCGTAGCCCGCCTTAGAAAGGAACTATAGTGAAGATGAAGTTAGCAAATTTAATATCAATAGTTTTTCACCCTATTTTTATTCCTACTTTAATATTTGCCACAATATTTGGCTTTGCGCCCATTTTAGCAAGGCCATTATCAAACGAGGCATTACTTTATATTTTGGTAGCAATTTTTATTACCACCTTTGTGATACCGCTTTGTAGTATAGGCGTTTTGCGATTCAGTGATTATATCTCGAGCTTGGCCATGAAGAACAGAAAAGAAAGAGTGGTTCCTTTTCTATTCGTTTCTATATTCTATGGGATCACCACCTATATGTTCTATGCAAAAATGCAGCTCAATCAGGTGTTGGTATTGATTATGTTGTCCATTACCATCATTTCATTTTTGACGGCAATTATTACTTTCTTCTGGAAAATAAGTGCTCATAGTGCTGCTATTGCTGGTTTGATGGGTTTTTTAATTGCCATAATGATTAAATACTCAATAGGTTCATTGCTTATTCCTGTTGTCCTAAGCGTTCTTGTTGTGGGGGTAGTAATGTCCTCCCGGCTGTACCTGAATTCTCATAAGCCTTCAGAAATTTTAGCAGGCGGTCTTTTAGGTTTTGCGTTTAGCTTTGGTACTGTTTTTTTTATCAACTGATGCTAAAGGCAGTTGAGCCTGAGCCAAAATATTTGTTAGAAGGCCAATCCCTGTTTAGCCTCCACCCAATGCTATTAAGTTAAGCTTTTAAATACCTCATCCTCCATCCTTCTCCTAAAGAGAGAAGGGTAAGTCGTCTTAACTTAATAGCATTGAGCCTCCACCAAGGAGCCGATGCATAAAAGAAAGGTGTGATTTAGCCCATCCTCATATTTTCGGATCTTATTGAAGGTTTTTGTCTTACCTTATAACTTATCATTTTTATTTCCTAAATTCCACCAGATATTATAGGACGAATCCATGATGTATTTTTTAACTTTTAAAAGTAAAGCCTATGTTTTCTTACCTTAAATTAATCAGAGAAGCAGGAATCGCTACCATTACATTAAACAGGCCCGAAGTTTACAATGCTTTTAATGACGAACTTACCTATGAGCTGCAAGATGCGCTAAAAGACATTTCTAAAGATGATGCGGTTCGTGTAGTCGTGATTACAGGAGAAGGGAAAGCTTTTTGCTCGGGACAGGATTTAAAGGCTGCATTAAAAAGCCCCGACAGATCCTTCTCAGATTCTATACATAAACGCTATAATCCGATTATCAAAGCCATTAGAAGTTTGCCGAAGCCAGTAATTTGCCGATTAAATGGCGTGGCTGCGGGCGCAGGTTGTTCCCTTGCTTTGGCCTGTGATTTGGTTGTAGCAGCAGAAGAAGCTTCTTTATCAGAAATATTCATACATATCGGGTTGGTGTTGGATTCCGGTTCTTCGTATTTCTTGCCGAAGCTAGTAGGGCTACAAAAAGCTTTTGAACTAAGTACCATGGCGACTAAAGTTTCTGCACAGGAGGCTTTGGAAATAGGAATGGTTAATAAAGTAGTCCCTTTGTCTTCTTTAGATGAAGCAGTGAAGGTTTACACCGACTACTATGTCAATGCACCCACAAAAGCGATAGGTTTAATGAAAAAAATGCTCAACAAATCTTTCAATAGCAGTTTAGACGAAATGTTGGATTATGAAGCTTATTGCCAGGAAATTGCAGGAAGATCAGAAGATCATAAAGAGGGAGTTCAGGCATTTATGGAAAAAAGGAAGCCTGATTTTAAAGGGAAATAAAACTATTGTTTAATATGGATTCCTGCTCTGCTCCGTGTGGAAGTATAAAATTGAACGTTTCATGCGCTACCATTACCTAAAGAATCTGTAAAAGGGAAATCCTCTCTAACCCTAGGGAGATCACTTTTAAAAGAATAAGCCTGAAAGGCTGACATTATTATAGCTATATTGTTTTTTTACAACAACAACCCCGAAGGGGTGGCATTATATCGCAGAAATAATGCCACCCCTTCGGGGTTTAGAGGTAGATTCTTGCTTTTTTATAATAGTGTCAGCCCTTTGGGCTTTCAGATTATAAGTCAAATATTTAAAAAGAGGTTTTCCCGTCTCTTACCCTTTTTAAGGCGGGGTAAAAAGAGTACTTCCATTTATATAATTATAAATAGAGTTTCGCACAACCGCTTCTGATATTTAGTTTGGGTCATAAGCATACGAAATTCAGTATGAGAACAGCTGTAATAGAAATTAGAATATTGCCAGGGAAAGCCCAATTTTAAAAGGAGAAGCAGTTGTCGCTTCAGGGCCTTTTCCATCTTTAAATAACTCAGATAATTCCTGATAGTAGAATAAGTTGAACCCGCCGATACCGATTCTTCCCTGCACCCCGAATCTAAAGCTACTTAAATCAAA
>CAMPJM010000082.1 GCA_946886805.1 uncultured Flammeovirgaceae bacterium
CTTTAGATATACTTATTTTTTTATTTTTACAAAATCAACTTTTAATAATCGCAGTATGAATCGTTCCGACATCTTAGCAGAAGTTATCACTATTGGAGATGAAATCTTGTTTGGACAAATATTGGACACCAACACCCAATGGATGAGCCAGGTTTTGGATTCAAAGGGAATAAAGGTGATTCGAAGGACAGCTATAGGAGATGATGAAACGGAAATATTAAAAATATTAGCTGAGGCCGAACAAAGAGCAGATATTATTTTGATTACCGGGGGATTAGGCCCTACCAGTGATGACCTTACCAAACCTGTAATGGCCAAATACTTCGATTCTGCTATTTCTATAAATGAGGTGGCTTTGCAGGAATTAACGCTAATGTTTGAGTCAAGGGGCTTTGAATTGACGGAAACAAACAAAAAACAGGCAGAACTACCTGAAAAATGCCAGATGATCAGTAATAAATTGGGAACGGCTCCCGGCATGTGGTTTGAAAAAGGCAAAAAAATATTTGTAAGCATGCCCGGCGTACCTTTTGAAATGAAGGCCATGATGGACGAAACAGTTTTACCGCGCCTGTTGGAATATTACAAGCCTCCTGTGATTGTCCATAAGTTAATAAAAACCACAGGAATTGGAGAATCCTGGCTATCAGATAAAATAAAAGATTGGGAAAAAGAACTGCCTGCTCATATTAAACTTGCTTATTTGCCGTCCTTATCGATGGTGCGGCTAAGGCTTACTGCAACCGGAATTGATGAGGTTGAATTGAGAGCAGCGATAGATAATGAGGTTACAAAAGTTTTGCCATTGATCAGTGACTATGTTTATGGTTTTGATGATGACACGCTCGAATCGACCATTGGAAAACTACTGGTTGCTCAGCAAAAAACAATAGCAATAGCAGAAAGTTGTACTGGTGGTTATATTTCGCATACGATTACAAAAACGCCGGGCAGTTCGGCATATTTCCAAGGTGCTGTAGTTCCTTATCACAACAGCTTTAAAGTAGATTTATTAGAGGTCTCTCAACAAACCATTGCTGAAACGGGCGCAGTAAGTGAAGCTACTGTAAAGGAAATGGCGGCTTCTGTGCGGGAAAAATTCAATTCAACTATTGGAATCGCGGTAAGCGGAATTGCCGGACCGGGGGGCGGAACTCCAGAGAAGCCAGTCGGCACCGTTTGGATTGCTATCGCCGATGAGCATAAAACCATTACAAAAAAGCTGAATCTGGGAAGAACCAGGATTCTAAATATTCAATCAACAGCCATGGCAGTATTGAACCTGTTATGGCAAAGTTTAATTCAAAAGCGTTGAGTTAAACTTTGAAAACACTAAATTTGTATTCAAACAACTTCACTGAAACTCATGGAACAGGTAGAAATGATAATGCCCAAGATGGGAGAAAGCATAATGGAGGGGACCATTCTCTCCTGGTTAAAAAAGGAAGGGGATCGTATTGAGCAGGATGAATCAGTACTTGAAGTTGCTACTGACAAGGTGGATACTGAGGTACCCGCCACACATGCGGGCACATTAAAACAAATTTTGGCAAAAGAAGGGGAAGTTGTTGCAGTAGGAAAACCCATAGCCATTATTTCCATTGAAGTTTCAGGAAATGGTAATGGACAATCATCTTCAAACGAAAAGGTTGAATCAGCTGAGTCAAAAGAAGCAAGCGAGGAAAAATCAGCGGCTTCAAGCTCGGCTGTAAACGAAGAACCTGATAAAAACATTGAAATATCAAAGCTGGAAAAATCTCAGTCTGGTCGGTTCTATTCTCCCTTGGTACTGAATATTGCTAAGCAGGAGAAAATAGCCATGCAGGAGCTGGAACTCATTCCTGGAAGTGGAAGTGAAAACCGGGTAACAAAGAAGGATATTTTAAACTATGTAAAAAACAGAGGTTCCAATACCTCTTCAAGCCAAAGCTATACGCCGTCTTCGAGCACCTCGGAACCTTCAAGCGTTTCGGTATCAATGAGCGCCGGCGATGAGATCATAGAAATGGACAGAATGCGGAAAATGATTGCACAGAGAATGGTGGAATCCAAGCGCATCTCTCCGCATGTTACCTCGTTTGTTGAAGCCGATGTAACTAATATTGTGTCCTGGAGAAATAGGGTCAAGCATGCTTTTAAAGAAAAAGAAGGCGATAGCCTCACCTTTACACCTATCTTTATTGAAGCGGTAGCGAAAGCATTAAAGGACTATCCCATGATGAACATAAGTGTGGATGGAGATAAAATTATTAAAAGGAAAAGCATCAATATAGGAATGGCTGTGGCCTTGCCATCCGGGAATTTGATTGTTCCTGTTATAAAAAATGCAGACCAGCTAAACGTAGTAGGCCTTACAAAAAAGGTAAACGAACTAGCGAGGAAAGGCCGCGACAATAAACTCACTGCCGACGAACTATCTGGTGGTACTTTTACGGTTTCTAATGTAGGTTCCTTTGGAAATGTAATGGGCACGCCAATTATTATGCAGCCACAGGTAGGGATCATTGCTTTTGGTGCTGTTGTTAAAAAACCGGCAGTAGTAGAAACGCCAAGCGGAGACGCTATTGCAATCCGGCACAAAATGTTCTTATCGCATTCCTATGACCACAGGGTTATTGATGGTTCATTAGGAGGAATGTTTGTTAGAAGGGTGGCAGATTATATGGAAAGGTTTGATCATAAACAGGAGGTTTTAGACGGGAGACTTTAGACTTTAGATATTAGATAGTAAATTTTAGATATTAGACGAAATCGCTGTCGGGGGAAAGGGGACAGCGACCCGGTGGCGGATGACAAATAAGACAGCAAAAAATCCTATTGTCATCCTGACGACAGGAAGGATCTTGGTTCGTTCTGAACTAAACGGAGTTGGCTTTGGTCGCTGTCGGGGGACAGCGACCGGCGGCAGAAGCCGTCCGACCGTTTCTGCTAGTGTCTTCTATCTAATGTCTACCTATATCAAAGCGATGACATCCCTTACTTTGCTTTATTGTACGTAATAGAATCTACTGTTCCAACCCGACAAATAGGGATGTCATCGCTCTTCAATCGCAGATCTATCAAATCCCTAACACCTAATAACCTAATCCCCAATACTCTTGCCTATGTAAGTTTCCTATCTGAAAATGAATTATTCAAAGAACTAGTATTCTTATCTTGTTGCCCGAAGCAATAACATATTTTCTTTTTATGACTTTTCGGCTTTTGTGCAACTGTTTAATTTTCGTTTTTGTAGCAGTTTTTTTTACTAATGCTTTTGGACAGCAATTAGATATCGAATCCTTAAAAAAATTACAAGAAAAAGCCCTCCAAGAAAAAGATCATGGAAAGTCAGCCTATTATGCCTATGAATTGTCAAAACTATATTTAGATCAGAATAATATAGAACAGGCTATAGATTATCTCGAACAAACCACGAGTTATGGCAAGAAGGTCGATGATTATACGCTTGAATTTCTTGGACATCAGACGCTGGGTTTAGTATATTCAAATCTGAAAAATTTCAACAAAGCTGTAGATTCCTACGAGGATGCCGTCGAAGCGGCGAAAGATCTAAAAAACAAAGCTTACACAACAGAAGCACTTATCCTCACGGGAGAAAGTTATGGCAACTTACAAAAATGGAAAAAAGCTATAGCCCCTGTTGAAGAAGCTTTGTCTATTGCCCTACGACAAAATGAATTACAGGCCCAACAAAAATGCTATGTATTGCTGGCTCACTATTATGAGCAAGTCGGCGATAAAGACAAAATAAGGGAATATCAAAATTTATACAAGAACCTGGCAGAGAGTAAGCAATCTGAAATTCAGAAGGAACTTCAGTTAAAAGCTCTTGAAGCAAAAATTGAAAATGTTGGGGCAGAGAACAATACAGCCTATGCTAAGCTGAAACAAAGCTCAAAAAAATTGAGGTTAGCAGAAGATTCTTTATTGAATACCCGCTATTCTTTAGAAGCCACTGCAACTTCTTTAAAAGAAGCTGAAGAGGTGAATGAAAAAAAAGAAATGGAAATCGCACTCCTTAGTAAAAATAAGCAATTGGCAGAATTGAAAATAAAGGAACAAGAAGCAAGGCTTACCTATGAGACATGGATCAGGAATTCGGTAATTGGTGGGTTATTTATAGCAGCTGCTTTTATTGGAGTTGTAGTCAGGAATAACCGTCAAGCCTTAGAGGCAAGTAAAAAAATAGAAAAGCAGAACCAAAGTATAAAGAGCAGTATTAACTATGCCAAAAGAATCCAGGAAGCAATGCTTCCAAAGGATGAACAACTGAAGGAGTTGATACCAGAATCATTTGTACTGTTTAAACCACGGGACTCCGTGAGTGGGGATTTTTATTGGTTAACAGAAATAAAAAATTGGTACAACCCGGATGTGGTTTTTGCCGCAGCTGATTGCACTGGCCATGGTGTACCCGGTGCTTTTATGTCTATGGTAGGCATTAATGCGCTCAATAATATTATTGAAAGAGGAATTGCAGAGTCAGACCAGATTTTAGAAGCTTTAGATACAGAAATCAGAAATACACTGCAACAAGAGGCCTCAGGAAACAACGATGGAATGGACATTTCCTTGGGAATATTTAGAAAAGAAAAGAACGTATTGGAATTTTCCGGTGCTAAAAACCCGTTGGTTTATATTCAGAACAATGAATTGTTTCAGGTAAAGGGGGATGTGAGGTCCATTGGAGGAAGAAAAAGCAAAAATAAAACAACGTTTAAAAAGCATAATATTTTAATTGAGGAACCTACTGTCTTTTATCTGTTTTCTGATGGCTACAGAGATCAATTCGGTGATAAGGACAAAGGAAAATTTCTATCCAAAAGGTTTAACCAATTGCTTTTAGAGATTCACCAACTTCCCATGAATGAACAGAAAGACATTCTTGAAACAACCCTAAACGAATGGAGAGGTGAAACCCATCAAATAGACGATGTCCTTGTGATGGGCATTAAACTGGGAGCCTTCTTTTTAGTGTTATTAAACCTATAAGGTTTTTGCATCTTATTATATAGACCTACAAGGCTCATTCATCTTACTCTTATTGTATGTTATGCTGTAAAACGTTATAGGTCTTGCTGCCTTTGAAGTTATTTTAGCGGATTTTAGCCTTACAGATGGTTGGTATGCCACACAACCATGAAAAAAGTGTGGATGTCACTATTTTCAGACTATGAGAAGCAATGTTATTAGACCTATAAGGTTTTTGCACTTTATTTATATGTACGTACAATACTCATTTATCTTATTGTTATTTTGCATGCTTGGTAAAACCTTATAGGTCTTGCAGCTTTTAAGTTTATTTAACGGATAGATATCCGTGGCTTTTCAAACTAAAGTAATAAAAGTCAGTTCATATGGGTAATCGGTCATTAAAAAAAAACCAAAAACATCATGATTAAATTAGAAGACGCTAAAAGAGTAATAAGAGCAGCAGAAAAGAAAGCCAGTGAAATAGGTCAGCCAATGAATATTGCGGTGGCCGATGCCGGAGGAAACTTAGTTGCTCATGTAAGAATGGACGGTGCCTGGATTGGCAGTGTTGATATCTCTATAAAAAAGGCATATACCTCCCGCGCTTTTGATATTACCACTAAGGACTTGGGTGAAAATTCTCAACCCGGGCAACAATTTTATGGGATCCATGCTTCAAACGATGGAAAAATAATGATTTTTGCCGGAGGTATTCCGTTGAAAAAAGATGGAAAGGTAGTCGGCGCTATCGGCGTAAGCGGAGGATCAGGAGAACAGGATCATAGCGTTGCGGAAGCAGGCGCCGCTGCCTATTAGCAAAAAAGACAGCACCTCTTTATCAAACATTTTGCGACGAAAGAAGGGATCAAAAAAGCAAAAAAATGGAAGTGGAATTGCCTCTGCTTTCATTTTTTAAAATAAAACCATGAAAATATATAACTAAACTTTCGATTTTAGCCAACGAACCAAAGTAAACGTAAGAAAACCTGTAAACTATGAATATTTTGCTATTTTAGTATTTAGTAACTTTGGATTTACTTTATGTGAAACTTTCTAAAAATGAGTTTTATATGAAGTTTCCACCCAGCTAACGATAACTAAAGAATAAAATGCAATTGACTTTTTTTGTATATCCTCTATTAAAACCTCTGAAATTCAAAAGTTGTTTAGGCAAAGCTTCAAGTATCTCTTTCAAATTTTTATCTCTATTGGTACTGAGCCTACTTTTGATGTCATCACCGGGATTTTCCCAATCAGAGGATCAACTTCTTTCCAGCGTTCACCTAAAAAAGATGAGCATGGAGGAACTTATGAATCTTGAAGTAATTTCGGTTTCCAAACAGCCGGAAAAATTGACGGAAGTAGCATCAGCTATCCAGGTGATTACGCAGGAAGATATTCGTAGATCCGGGGCAACTAATATTCCAGAGGCTTTGAGATTGGCCTCGAATTTACAGGTAGCGCAAGCCAATTCAAGCCAATGGGCTATCAGTTCAAGGGGATTTAATAACGTAATTTCCAATAAATTACTTGTGATGATAGATGGACGTACCGTTTACACCCCACTTTATGCAGGTGTATTTTGGGATGTTCAGAACGTCGTTTTGGAAGACATTGAAAGAATAGAGGTAATAAGTGGCCCCGGGGGAACCATGTGGGGATCGAATGCGGTAAATGGGGTTATCAATATCATTACTAAAAGCGCTGAAAATACGCAAGGATTGTTTGTTGAGGCAGCTGCAGGCAGCCATTTAAACGCATTGGGCAGTGTCCGATACGGAGGCAAAATTGCTAAAGATGTTTCTTACCGGGCATACGCAACCGGCTATAGCAGAGACAATACCTATCTTAATGATGGCGCAGATGCAAATGATGAGTGGAAAATGGGACAAGCAGGCTTCCGTATGGACTGGGACGCTTCATCGGCTGATGCGCTCACTTTACAGGGCGACTATTACAAAGGCAAACCTAATCCCGACGGGTTGGAACCTGTGATTAATAAAGGCGGAAATGTGTTGGCAAGATGGTCGCATACAATATCCGATAGATCAGACTTCCAGCTTCAGTTTTACTATGATCAAACCTGGCGCGACTTTTCAAACGGATTAACAGAAAATTTGAAGACTTATGATTTAGATTGGCAACATAAATTTTCTCTGGGGGAGCGGCATGAAGTGATCTGGGGATTGGGAGCAAGGCTTATGGATCATAAAATGCAAAACCTGGAATTATTTGCTTTCCTGCCCGGTCACAAACTTCTTCAACTTTATAGCGGATTCGTACAGGATGAGATTTCTTTGATCAAAGAACGCCTTCATTTGACGATTGGCTCTAAGTTCGAACATAACAGTTATACAGGCATGGAATATCAACCAAATGCCCGTTTGGCCTGGATGCCAAAAGAAAATCATACCATCTGGGGAGGCGTGTCACGTGCGGTAAGAATACCTGCGCGAATAGATGCTGATTTTTTCTTGTTTATAGCTCCCGAGGTTCCATTTATTGCCGGTAGCGATTTCGAATCTGAAGAATTGCTTTCTTATGAAATTGGATGGCGTTTGCAACCTTCCGAAGAGGTAACTATATCGTTGGCCACTTTTTATAATTTTTATGACAACCTGCGCACCGCCGAACCTGGCCAACCCCTTCCCATAACTTTTGGAAATGGCTTAAAAGGTGAAACCTACGGCATTGAATTATCCAGCACCTATCAACCAACGGAATGGTGGCGGCTAAGAGGCGGATATACATTTTTAAAGAAGGATTTAACATTAAAGCCCGGAAGTGCTGACACCAACCAAGGAACGGCCGAAAGCAACGATCCTGAACACCAGCTTCTCTTACAATCTTCTGTAGACCTTCCCGGTCGATTGGAATTCAACACTTTTATCCGATACATTGGTGAACTACAAACAGTCTATGTTTCCGACTACGTGGGATTGGACATAAATATTGGATGGAAAATCAATAGTAATTTCGAAATTAACCTTGTAGGGCAGAACCTGATAGATGAAAGGCATACTGAATTTATACCCGAGTCTCCCTCCGCACGTAAAATACCCAGAAGTATTTACGGGAAAGTCACATGCAGATTTTGAGAAAAGTCACATACCAATTTCTTTTCGTTGTACTGCTTGTATGCAGCACAATAATTTTATCTGCCCAAAAACCTCCGGTTCAGGGCTACCAAATAAAGGCTGTCTTCCTGCTAAACTTTAGTCGTTTTGTTGAATGGCCAGCAAGTGCTTTCCCTTCTGACAAGGCTCCTATTATTATTGGAATTTTAGGAGAAGACCCATTTGGATCGTACCTCGATGAAGTTTTGGCGGGCGAAGAAGTCAACGGAAGGTCGGTAATTGTGAAAAGGTTCGAAGATGTTGATGATATTGAAGTTTGTCATATTCTTTATATAAAAATGAAAGAGTCTGAAGGCATGGAAAAAATCATTGAACCCCTTAAAGAAAAAAACACACTTACAATAAGCGATTCGGATGATTTTATTAAAAATGGTGGGATGATCAGATTTGTTAAGGTTTCTAAAAGGATACAGTTTCAGATAAATCCTGAAGCTGCTAAGGCGGCAGATATCAAGATCAGTTCTAAACTGCTCAGCCTTGCAGAAATTGTCGCCTTTAATGAAAAGGAATAGTATATGTTATTTAAAGATAGACCTATCAGGCAAAAACTAACAATTCTGAATCTACTCACCAGTGGAGCAGTTTTGCTTTTGACTTGTTTGGCGTTCTTTGCCTATGAATACCATACCTTCCGTCAGTCGACCGTTAGGCAGCTCGCCACACTTGGAAAAATTATTGCTGCCAATAGTACGGCCGCTTTAGCCTTTGACAGCCCTAAAGATGCCGCAGAAATATTAGCTGCGCTCAAGGTAGAACAGCATATCGTAGCTGCGATTCTTTATGATACATCGGGCAATTTTTTTGCACAATATCCAACTTCACTTCCTAACACGCCTATTTCTGTAAATAGAGAGCTGACCGGGTTTCAATTTACTGATTCCCATCTTGAAGGATACCAGCCGGTTCTACAGGGTGAAGAAAAACTTGGCATACTATTTCTTAAATCCGATCTGAAGGCAATGCAGGAGAGGTTCAGGTTGTATGGGCTCATAGCTCTTGGGGTAATAATTATTTCATTTTTTTTAGCCTTGTTTCTTTCCTCTTTTCTTCAGGTAAGCATATCAAGACCTATACTTGGCTTGGCTAAAGCCGCGAGGGCAGTATCGGATCTGCAGGATTACTCGGTGCGCGCAAAAAAGATAGGCAACGATGAAATTGGTGCGCTTACCGACGCATTTAACCATATGCTTTTTCAAATTCAGGATCAGAACAAGGCTCTGAGTGAATTCAATAAAAACCTGGAACAAAAGGTGATAGAACGCACCAAAGAATTGGAAATAGCAAACCAGGAACAAAAAGAGGCAGAAGAGGAGATTTCTAAGAAGAACAAAGCACTTGCCAAAGCATTGGAAGAACTTCAAGTAGCTGAAGAACATCTGAGAAAACTTAATAATGATCTTGAAAGAAGGGTGAGAGACCGTACAAATGAGCTTTTGGCAAGTGAAAGAGCATTTAAAGACAAAAATAAAGAACTCGAGAAAACCAATGTGGATCTCGATAACTTCATTTATACCGCTTCTCATGATCTGAAAAGCCCCATTGTGAACCTCGAAGGATTAATTAATCTTCTTAGGAAAAAATTGAACAAGGTTACCTCCTTTAAGGATATCCAATTATTGGATATGGTTGAATTGTCTATTCAAAAATTGAAAGGCACTATTGCCGATCTCACCGAAATAACTAAAGTTCAAAAGGACCTGGAAGAAGACGCCCAGCAAATCTCCTTTAAGGAAATATTAGAAGATGTAAAAGATGGAATAAAAACCAATATCACAGAGTCCGGGGCTATTATAGAGGAGGATTTCAAAGTATCGCACATAGTTTATCCCCGAAAAAACCTCAGGAGCATTATTTACAATCTTTTGAGTAATGCCATTAAATACAGGGCCTTAGAAAGACCTCTCAAAATTAATATCCAAACGTATATGGAAAACGGCTCCATAGTCTTCAGTGTGGAGGATAATGGGCTGGGGATCAGTAAAGACCAGCAACCCAAACTTTTCACCATGTTTAAGAGATTACACACCCACGTGGAAGGGACCGGAATTGGATTATACATCATAAAAAGGATTATCGAAAATAGAGGTGGTAGGATTGAAGTGGATAGTAGCCTGGATGAAGGAACTACCTTTAGAACTTTTTTTAGGGATTAGGGATTAGGTTTTGGGGATTGGGGAGTTGATGATTGGTGATTGGTGATTGTTGATTGTTGATTTATGAATTGAGGATTGGGATTTCGGAGTCGAGCGAGTGCGATGCCATTCGATCTTGTTTTTGCTTGTCATTCAGGAGGAAACTTGTTGGATACTAGCAGTTCAAGCCGGTTAAAACTACCTAAGCTGAAATGAGCACTGCCCAAATGGATAATTACGACTGGTGATTTATGAATTGGTGATTGGTGAGTTATGATTGGTGATTTATGATTTGGTGATTAGTGAGTTATGATTGGTGATTGGCGAGTTTTGACCAATTGATTTGAAATAAAGATTTTGCTTGGAGAAAAACAGCCTTGTTAAAACTCATTCTACCCTAATCAGTTAATGTCATAAGATCAGGGAGAAAACTGATATTTATCAGGTATTTTAAAGGTTTTGTAACTTACTTTTGAAGCTAGGA
This sequence comes from uncultured Flammeovirgaceae bacterium, assembly GCA_946886805.1. The sequence goes on from CAMPJM010000082.1 coordinate 10,731, forward strand.
ATCTATTTTTACTATGACAAAGACGATATTCATTGCCACGGCCGAACCTTACAGCGGAAAATCTATTGTAGCACTTGGGCTTGTAGACATGCTCATGCACAAAGCTCAAAAAATCGGCTACTTTAAACCCATTATCACTACAGATCCCAAAGTTGCGAAAGATGTACATATTGAAACCATCATAAAACATTTTAATCTTCAGATTAACTATGAAGATACGTACGCTTTTGTTCGGGAAGAAGCTGACAAGCTTATACAAAAGGAAAACCAGAACGAAATCATTGATACCATCATAGAAAAATTCAAGAGACTGGAAGAAAACTATGATTTCACAATTGTGGAAGGCAGTGATTTTTTAGGTGAAGGAATGGCTTTTGAATTTGATGCCAATGCTTCTATTGCCAAAAATTTAGGCGCACCGGTTGTAATTGTGGTATCAGGTGAAGGCAAAACCATTCCTCAGGTAAACCATGCAGTAATTACCACCATGCACAATTTCCAGAACCGCGACGTGCAGGTGCTATCCATCATTGCCAACAAGGTAAATCCAGACTATTGTGAGGATATCCATGAGCTTTTGAAAGAACAATTGCCAAAAGATATTATCCTGGCTGTGATTCCGGAAGATCAACGCCTTAAAAGTCCTACAATCAAAGAAATTCACAATGTACTGGGCGGTAAAATTATGTTTGGCGAGCAATTCCTCTCCAACTTGGCAGACCATTTTATTTTTGGTGCCATGCAGGTTCCCAACTTTCTAAACCACATAAAGGAAAATGTGCTAATCGTTACACCCGGAGATCGGGCGGACATTATCATCAGTTCATTGCAGGCCAATATTTCCTCAAACTACCCGAAAGTGGCCGGGATTGTTCTTACAGGAGGCTTTGAACCTGCACCCGCCATCATCAAATTAATAGAAGGCTTGCAGGCAATTGTGCCAATTATAGCAATTAAGGAAGGCTCTTTTGCTACAGCAGCCAAATTAAGTACCATTAAGGCGAAAATCACGCCCGACAATATCAAAAA
>CAMPJM010000083.1 GCA_946886805.1 uncultured Flammeovirgaceae bacterium
TTGTAGGGATGACCACCTCAGGATATACAGCGTTTAGAATTTCTTGTCACCGTCCAAAAGCCAACGTCTTTATATTTACCAGTAACAGATCTTTACTGACAACCATGAATTTGATATGGGGTGTGAGAGGGTTTTATTACGATGCAATGGTGTCAACAGATGATACTTTTGCAGATATAGAGCGGATATTGAAAGAAAAAGGACATATCAACAAGGGCGATATTTTCATTTCTACAGCCAGTATGCCTATTCATGCGAAGCTTAGAACTAATATGATAAAGGTAAACATTACAGAATAATATAATTATAATAAAATGCCGGGATCACCTTCGATCCTGGCTTTTTTTATTAATGAATTGCCAATTGCGATGATTCGTTAATATTAACCCTTTTGTGTGTTTTGCTTACGCCCGCACCTTATTGAGGGTTCACCAATTGCCAATATGGCCAATATAGACTTAAACATCTTACATTTTATTAATCAGTTTGCAGGAGAAAACCCCTTCTTCGACAAAGCTGTAATGTTTATTAGTTTAAATCACTTATTTAAAGGTGGTATATTTGTTCTGGTAATATGGTTTTTGTGGTTTAAAAAAGGCAAAAAGAAGCTATACCGTCCTATTATATTGATCAATATCCTCGGGTGCTTTTTAGTCATGTTTTTGGCTCGTATTCTGGCGAGGATTTTACCATACAGGCTGAGGCCTCTCCATGATGATTCCATTGAATTATCTCTTCCAGTAAATTTTAATGAATCTTACGCAGAGGGTTTAAGTTCTTTTCCCAGCGATCATGCCGCTTTGTTTTTTGCTTTAGCAACAGGCATTTATTTTTTAAACAAAAAGTATGGTATAATTGCCTTACTTTATTCCTTGATCATAATATGCCTTCCAAGAATTTATTTAGGCCTTCATTTTCCAAGCGATATTATAGGAGGAGCTACTTTGGGTATCGTTATTATAATTGCAATTAATAAAATTCAATTTTTTCAAAGACTTGCCGATCCTTTGTTAAAGTTTAAAAAAGCCTATCCCGGTATTTTCTACGCTTTATTTTTCTTAATTACTTATCAGATTGCAGATATGTTTGAAAGTGCCCGTGCTATTATCAAGTTTTTCTATTTCCTGCTTGTGGGTGAAGCAGTCGATTTATAACTCATTATACGGTGCTGGCTTTACCATAATTACCTCTTCTTTGTCTATAAACACCGCCCCCGGAGCGGCTCCTTTGGGTTTTCGCACAAATTTTTTTGGGGTTACAATTACCGGGCAAAAAGTGTCGCTTTTTCTTTGGGAATAATAGGCTGCAAGCTGAGCTGCTTTTTCTATTATCCAGTTGGGAAATTTTTGGCCAGATTGGTACTTGATCAAGACATGTGAACCTGAGACGTCTTTCGCATGTAGCCAAAGATCTTCTTTATAAGCAAACTTCTGAGTCAACTGGTCATTGCTTTTAGCATTTTTTCCAACCAATATTTGCCATCCATCTATTTCAAAAGTTTTAAACGGTAAAGACTTTCCCTCATCTTCATTTGATTTGGATAAGGAATGGTCTTTTAGATATTTTCGCAGCTCTTTAAGACCAGTAATTTGGCTAACAGCTTCAAGGTGTCTTTTTAGCGATAATCGCCTTTCATTCTTGCTTTGGATGTTCTTTTGCAAGTTTTCTATTTCTATTTTCTGGTTTTTAGATTTTCTGTAGAAATTTTCTGCGTTTTTTTGAGGGGATAATGCCTTATTTAGTTTAATTTTTATTTGTTCATTACTATAGAAATTAAATAGTTCAACAGTTGCAGCTCTTGGCGGAATCTGATGTAAGTTAGCCATGATAATATCAGCGATCTTGTCGTAACCAAGTCCCAATTGAATTTCTACTAATTTTGACTCCGATTTTTTAATGTAGGAGATGGTTTTATTATAAATCTGCTCCAGTTGCTTTTCTATTACTTGTTTTTCTCGTTCTAAATAGTAGTCTCTGGTATATAATTTAAAAAAATGATTAATCGCTTCAATGGGATCATTTGTATGAAAGTCTATTTTCCCCAGGTTCAGTAAAGATAAAGAGGGCTTAGCATTGACTTTTGTAATATAGAAGTCGCGGCTATCTTCCAGTTGTGCCAAAACATCAGACAGCAATTTCCATTGCTCTTCTATAGGAATATTATCATAATTCTTGCTTTGTAAATATTCCTGCACCTCTTTCCCAAATGTGGGAAAAATGGCTTTGTAGTTTGCGTCATTCTCACGGAATGTCTGAAAATCCTGGTTTATGTTTCGGTGGAGCGATTCGTGTTTTAATTGTTTGTCCTGAACGAGGCTGTTCTTAAAAATTTTGATATTTTCCCGATCCTTAAAAAGGATTAAATTAGCTCTATTACCAAACATTTTAAATACTAATTCAAATCCCTCGTCGAACACGAGAGAGAAGCCCCTTTCGTTTTTGAACTGTATTACGTCAGTTATTCTTTTACGAATTAATTCCTCAAAAATATTGGCGGTATTTTTATTCGCTCTTGAAAAACTATGTGGAAAAGAGAGACAAGAGAAGTCTGGTTGTAGATGGGCTTTTATGAAAAATTCAGTCTGACCATCTAAAAAAGCAAGAATCAGTTCATTCTTCATCTGGCTAAAACATTCTACCAATTCAAAGCCAACAATCGTGCTTTTGAGTTCTTTTGACAGTTGCCTCAGAAAATAATAGTTGTTATGCACTTTCTTCCGAATTTAAAGGATCTGGACAATCGTTTGGCAATTGGAGCAAAAGGTTGATTTTATAAAATGCTGATCTTCAACCCGTCATGAGCTAGAGATATATTTTCCGGAAGAGATTGATTTATTTCATGATGCAGCCCCATTTTATGACTTATATGGGTCAAGTAAGCCTGATCCGGGTTTATATCATTAATTAATTCTATAGCTTGAGAGAGTTTGAAATGAGAGATATGATCCTCTTGTTGTAAAGCATTCATCACCAAAATCTCGCTGCCTTTTATTTTTTCAATCTCTTCAGCACTGATATAGTTTGCATCAGTAATGTATGTAAAGTTTTTAATCCTAAAGCCAAATACGGGTAATTTATAATGCATCACTTCGATGGGAATTATTGAAATATCTCCGATCGAAAAAGGGTCATTGGTGATGGCATGGGTCTTTATCCTTGGAATGCCCGGGTATGATCTATTGGTAAAGATATAAGAAAACTCTTGCTTTAACTGATCTAAAACACGTTGATGACCATAAACAGGAATATCTATCCGTTGCTTAAAGTTAAAAGCACGGACATCGTCCATGCCTGCCGTATGATCCTTGTGTTCGTGAGTGAAGAGTAACGCATCTAGATGATTGATCCTCTCCCTTAGCATTTGTTGGCGAAAGTCAGGACCGGAGTCTATTACCAAACTTTGATTTTCATGCTGAATATGAATAGAAGCTCTGAGTCTTTTATCCCTAAAATCAAGAGATGAACATACTTCACAATGACAAGCAATTACCGGTACACCTTGGGAAGTTCCAGTTCCTAAAAATGTTACATTCAAAGTTTGAGCTCTGTTTGGGAAAGTTCCAGGTAAAAATTTCTGTTCTTTTCACTAAGACCTTTAACCTCGATATTAATAGATTTGAGAATTTCTAAAAGGCAGTTTATTTTACCTTCAGTAGTGTAATACTTGTTGACAATTGCCAGTTTAGTATCCATTAATACACAATAACCTGATTTAAAACTGCCTTTTTCATACCTAAGCATGTAATCTGATTCGGAAAAAATATCTTCAATTTTGTTCAGAAAATGCTTAGTATACTTTATTTGCATAGATTAGGTATACTTTTTTACGGTTTCTACCAGGTCATCAAAATTAAGCGGCTTTGGCAGGTATTCATTTATACCTACAGATTTAAAATCCTCCATGGAATAATTTTTTGCATTTCCTGTAATGGCAATAATCGGAGTTTGAGCCTTTTCCTTATCATCCAGGGCTCTTATTTTTTTGGCACATTCCATCCCGTCCATGATTGGCATATTGATATCCATTAAAATAATATCAAAGCTTTCATTTTCAAGTTGTTTTAGCACCTGTTCTCCGTTTTTTACTGAAGATATCTGATAATTTTGGATTTGGAGGATTTTTTTTGTCAGGTTCTGGATTACAGAACTATCTTCTGCCACTAATACTTTTTTAGATTGGGTCATAGAATTTAGTATTTAAAATATTAGTATATTCTTTTTGAAATTCTTTAAATGCTGTTTTTAATAATTTTATATCTTTCTCCAAACCAGAAAAACTATTTTCTTTGAGTTTGGATTCAATCATAGCAGCAATATCCGCTACTTTTTCGATACCTAACGTTCCAGCATTACCTTTTAGCGTGTGCAATTTACTTAAAATATCTTTATGATTTTTTTCTTTTACTGCAGGAATTAAAGAATCGATCTGAACTTTTGATTCCAATTCAAAATCTTGCAACGTATTTTTGACCATTTCATCCCCACCATATTTTTTAAGTTGATTTAATATTGCATAATTTATTGTTTTGATTTCTGTTTTCTCCTGTAGAAGTTCCTCTGGTTTAATATAAATTTCATCCTTAATAACCCATTCTTTTACTTTTTTAATCAGCAGGTTCGCTTTAATCGGCTTTGAAATATAATCATCGAGCCCTTGGTTCATAAATTTCTCCTTGTCCTCCCGCATAGAATAGGCGGTCATGGCTATTATTGGGGCAAGTTTGGAGGTATTCATTTTTTTAATCCTCCGGGTGGCTTCAATACCGTCCATTTCAGGCATTTGAATGTCCATGAATATGATATCGAAAATATAATTTTTCAGTGTTTTGATGGCTTCTCTTCCGCTCGATAAAAGGGTCACTGAACAACCGGCTTTTTTCAATATTTCACTTGCCACCTGCCTGTTTACCGCATTGTCATCGACTATCAAAACTTTCGGTCTTGTTTTCCCAAAGTAATTTTTAACCTTTACTTCCTCATCTTTTGATAGCATCTCAAAACTGGTTCCTTCAGGAAAGGTTTCTTCGGCCTGAAAGGTGAACCAAAATGTACTCCCCAAACCAATTGTAGAGTATACGCCTATTTTACCGTTCATTAACTCGCACAACTCTTTAGAAATGGCGAGGCCGAGGCCGGTTCCGCCGTACACTTTCGAAGAAGAATTATCTATTTGATTAAAACTATAGAAAAGCTTGTTTAAGTTGCCTTTGGTAATGCCTATTCCAGAGTCTTTTACATCTACTTTTATGTAATGATGTTTTCCCCTTCTTTCTTTGCTCTGCATGCCAATATAAACGGTTCCGCCACCATCTGTGAACTTGATAGCATTGGAGGTGAGGTTTGAAAGGATTTGCAACAACCTGGTTTCATCAATAATCACCCATTCCGGGACGTTATCGGCTATATGATACTTTAGGTTTATCTGTTTTACTTCTGCCTGTTGGGTAAAAAGGGCATGCAGTTTCTCAAGCATTTTTCGTATGTTCACCGCAGTTTTTCGCAACTTCATCTTGCCTGCCTCAATCTTGGAAAGATCCAATATGTCGTTCAAGATATTGAGCAATGTTTCAGAAGATTTCTTGACCGTTTTTACATATCTCTCCTGGTCCTTTTTTAGCTTGGTCTCACTAAGCAAGTCAATCATTCCTATGATTCCATTCATCGGCGTCCGGATTTCATGACTCATATTTGCCAGAAACTGTTCCTTCACCTTCAGGGATTTTTCCGCAACTTCCTTTGCCTGCATTAACTCCTGATTTGTTTTTTTGAGTTTGGTGATGTCCCTTGCGACGCCCTCAATTTTAAATGGGCGGTCGTTTTTGTCATAAATAAGCCTGATGTTACAGATGCATTGCAGTAGACTACCGTCTTTTTGAATCACGGAGGCTTCAAAATTCCTTACACTTTTTCTTTTTACTAATTGCCTGATCAGGTCCTTTGTTTTAGAGGTGTAGAGGTAGTAATCAGTAATGTTTTTATCGAGTACTTCCTCAGAGTCATATCCCACTAACTCCACAATAGAAGGGCTGACCATCAGTATTTTTCCATTTAAATTGCATCTAAAATAGATGTCTTGAAATGACTCAAAAATGTTTCTGAATTTCTCTTCACTTTCCTGAACAGCAATTTCAGAAAGTTTATTTTCTGTTATGTCATGGGCAATTCCTGAAACTTCTGCTATTTCTCCATCAGGACCAAAAATAGGGTTCAGGAACATTTGTTTCCAGGCAATATTGTTATTATTGTCTTTAAGTTTCGTTTCAAATTGTTGTGGCTTTCCTTCAAAGGCCTTTTTATATCTTTTTTCCCACAGTATGTATATTTTATTGCTTAGGTATTGCTGATTTATATTGTCAGTTAAGTTAAGGCGGGGTTTTGTTCCAAAATGTTTATAAATGGCATTAGAAAAGTTTTGATTAAAGGAGGTGAAATACCCGTCCTTATTAACAGACCATATCCAGTGCGTACTGGTTTCAAAAATCGCGTTTAGCCGTGCCGCCTGATTTTTTATTTTCTCTTCGTTATACTTCCTTTCAATGGCCAAGGCAATTTGGCCGGATATAAAATCCAGCAACTCCAAATCCTTGTCATTATAAGTGGTTTTGCTTTTGTAAGATTGTACGGAAATAACCCCTATAATTCTATTTTCCAACCTCAGAGGCACCCCAAGCCATATTTTTGGTATCGGCCCCATAATTTCCAGTTTCTCTTTTTTAGATAGTTTTATTATATCTTCTTCCTGAAAAACCAGAGATTTTTGCTTGAACATAGCATATTCGGTGAGGCCTTTTCCTATTTTTCTCTTGTCGTGGGACAAGTGATTGCTGAAATTTTCATCAATGAAATAAGGAAACTCAACCTGATTATTTGTCCTATTTATAAGGGCTATATAAAAATTCTTGGCTTCAATTATCTTTTTTAGCTCCTGATGAATATTATAATACAGGTTCTGAAGATCTGAGCTATGAATGGTAAGGTTGGCAATGCTATAGTATAAATTCTGTGCTTTTTCAGCCCGCATTCTATCGGTGATATCATGGAGAATGCCCCTGAATTCTTTTACCTGGCCATTTTCAAAACTACAGTTTACGTTTCCCGATAGATAGATACTCCTACCTGTTTTCGTCAAATATACCGTTTCAAATTTTTCTGTGTTCTCGCCTTGAGCAAGCCTTTCAAGGCTGATAAAGGTTTCTTTTGAATAGTTAGGATGGACAATGTCTTTTAAATTCAACTCTTCAACCTCTTTTTGAGAGTAGCCCATTTTTTCCATCCAGGCTTTATTCACAAACTGTAGTGTCCCATCTGGAGAAAATATTTGAATAAGATCATTCGCATTTTCAAAAAGCTCTTTCAACTGGGCATTAGATTTCTCCAGCGCCTGCTGTACTTTTTTCTTTTCTGATATATTCTCAATTATAATAGTAATCCCATAAATTTTTCCTTTCGAATTGTTTAAAATAACAGAACTGAACCTAATGCTTATCAATTCGCCATCTTTCCTTCGAAATGTTCCTTCCAGGTTGCTGGAAACATTGCCATGTTCTATAAATTGTAAAAACTTGTATCTCCAAAAAGCCTGCTCCTCTTTCGGGACAAAAACTTCGAAAAGATTTTTATGAATTAATTCCGATTTTTTTCTCCCGGTCGTTTTTAAGAATGCATCATTGCAAAACGTAATGAGACCATCCATATTTACTGTGATAGCCAATAGGTTTGCCTTTTTCAACGAAGCTTGTAATCGCCTTTCAGATTCTACAATTGCAAGCTCCCTGCTTTTGGCTTCTTCGCTAAATTTTCTTTCCGTAATATCAACAGTAGCCGTGATATAACCAGTAAAAATACCTTCGCTGTTCATTCTTGGGATCCCGGTCTCTAACATGTATCTAAAATCCCCGTCTTTCCTTTTGAGCCTGTAAGTGATTTCGAATTTTTCTTGATTAACAGTGGCCTCCTCCAAAGCATCCAGTGTGTTTTGCAGATCGAATGGATGGACGCCTGATGTCCAGCCTTTATCTTTCTCTTCGGTAGGATTGCGGCCGGTAAAATTCAGCCATTGGTTACTGAAATAATGAAAATCAAGTTTCGTGTTGGCGATTTTCAGTAATACCGGTGCATTTTCAGCCAAGGATCTAAAGCTTTCCTCGCTTTCCAATAATATTTTATAGGGTTCTTTCTTTTCAGCGCTATTTCTTATTAACATCAGAAGATATTCCCTATCTCCCAGTTTAATTTTATTTAGCGTAGTGTCTGAATTAAAAGTTATTCCATTCAGATTACAGAACTGCCAATCGAAGCGTTGACTTATGCCTTGTTCCGCAGCCTGAATTTTGTTCTCACCTGCTTCAATAGAATTTATATCATTGGGCTGTTTTTCCGGGGAAAGTAAAAATGGATGATTATCTTTCAAATGATTGCCGTCACATGAAAAAAGACTTAGTGTAGACTGAGTGAAATCTACAATTACCCGATCTTTAATTAATATAACACCTTCAAAAGAAGCCTCATAAATTGTTAAAACCTGTTCCAGTACCTGAGATTTTTCGTCTGCCCAAGTATCCCCTGTTTTTAAAAAATCTTCCTTTGAACTATAATCTTTTTCCCCCATTTTGTATCTATTCTCGTGCTTATAGCAAAATACTACAAATTTACTTAATTTCTATTGCATAGAGGCTTAATCAAAGTGCTAAAGCCTTAATATCTATTATCTTATAATAAAATATCTAAAAGAATATTTGTTAAGCTTATATTTGAAGTTGATAAATCCCGACCTGAGTGAACAATTTATGGATAAAGCGCATAAAAAGTCGTTGATAGTTGTAGTCGGTCCGACGGCAGTTGGAAAGACAGAAGTTTGTGTAACTATAGGGAGTTATTTTAAAACTGAGATTATTTCAGCAGATTCAAGACAGTTTTATAAAGAAATGGATCTAGGAACTGCTAAACCATCATTGGAAGAACTCTCCAAAGTTCGCCATCATTTAGTAAACCACCTCTCAATCCACGAGCCTTATTCAGTTAAAGAGTTTGAAAGAGATGCTTTAAAATTGATTGAGGAAATTCACGGACGGAATACTATCGCTCTATTGGCTGGAGGATCCGGACTTTATGTTCAGGCTTTATGCAAGGGTATTGACGATATGCCTACCGTTCCGACCGAGATCAGAGCGTCCGTAATGGAGGAGTTGGAAGAATTCGGGCTTCCGCATCTTCTTCAAAAATTAGCAGATCTTGATCCTTATTATTTTTCAATCGTGGACAAAGCCAATCCACAGCGGGTTGTGAGGGCCATAGAGGTTTCTTTGTATACCAAAAAGCCCTATTCATCTTTTAGGAAAGAAAAGGCTGTAAAGAGACCATTCAATATTATTATGGTAGGGCTAAATAGAGAAAGAGATGCTCTTTATAAAAGGATTGATACTAGAATGGACAAAATGATCGATGAGGGATTGTTCGAAGAGGCAAAGGCTTTATATCCCTACAAAGATCTCAATGCGTTGCAGACCGTTGGGTATAGCGAGATATTCGGGTATTTGGAGGGAAATTACGATTATTCAGAAGCTGTAAGACTTTTAAAAAGAAACTCAAGGAGATATGCCAAACGGCAAATGACCTGGTTTAACCGCGAGAATTCCATTAAATGGTTTCATCCGGAAGAAGTTGATGAAATAATAGGGTATTTGGAAGAAAAGCTGAATAGTTGAAAATTCTGTGTATAGAGGATTTTGCTGATTTTCTCATGGAAACTGCTATCATTTTAGTCCTGTGTTATGTAATAGATAGAACGTAATTGGTTTTGCATAATCCAAGGCAGCGACTGCTTAACTGTCATTTTGTCCTGCCGGACCGGCTCCCGAGAGAAACCTCGGGACAAAAAAATCAAGGCTGTATTCATTTTTTAACGCTATTTTCCTCTCTCAAATTGGGAAATAAAATGCCTGCCCCGCACTTGATGCGGGGAAACTCACCCGCCGAAAAAGGCGGGCTTAAACAGCTTTTATTTCTGATCCAATTTGGTGAGGAAAATACCTAAAATGAATAAGGCCGGTCGTATAATTCAATCTCATTTACTTACCCAACGTTTACCATCTACTGCAATTAATATAGAACTTAATAACTTTTAGAATAAGCTATCGTATGAGAAAACATGATCATAAAATCCAGTAAAAAAGTAATGCCTTCCTCCAAATTTTTAGTAGTTAATTTTCGTCTTATGAGTCTTTTGGCAAGCCTATGCCTTGGGGTTGTAGCCTCCTGCCAGATAAAATCAGAAGCTGATTCTATCATTGATAAAGCTATTGAAGCGCATGGTGGGGACAATTTAGAAGAAGTTGATATGTCTTTTGACTTTAGGGACAAAAAATATGTAGTCAAAAGAGACGATGGTAGATTTCAATACGAAAGAATTTTTAACGATTCCATCGGAGCTGTAAGAGATATTCTTACCAATGATGGGTTTACGAGAATAGTAAATTCCGATACAGTACAGCTAACCGATGAATATAAAAGGCGGTATTCTAACTCTGTTAATTCTGTAATTTATTTTGCTTTATTACCGTTTGGCTTGGATGGCGATGCCGTAAATAAAAAATATTTGGGGGAAACAACTATTAAAAACATACCCTACTTTGAGATTTTGGTGAGCTTTGAAGAGGAAGGTGGAGGGGAAGACCATGAAGATATCTACATGTACTGGATCAACCAGCAAACATTTACGATGGATTATCTAGCTTATGCATACCATGTTGAGGGCGGCGGCACCCGGTTCAGAGAAGCTATAAATGCGAGAGAAATGGGAGGAATTCTATTTCAGGACTATATAAATTACGATTATAAGGGAGATACTACCGACCTTCATAGGTATGAGACACTATTTGAGGAAGACAAGCTCGTGGAGTTGTCGAGAATCTTATTGGAGAATATTGAAGTGGAAGATTGATTTTTGAGCAGTCTTTGCGGTGCCTTAAATCGGAAATTCAAAGTCTAATTAGGCTCATTGCCATTGTGTAATAAATTCGCTACTTGATGAGACTTAGTTCCTATTATCATTCAGAAAGAAACTTGTTAAAAACTTGCAGCGAGGGAGACGATAAATGCTGCAGTTTCATGAGCTGTAATGCAATATGCGACAAGTTCCGGGGAATGACAATTCATTTCTTGCCACCGTGAGGACACATGCGGCGACTGTGGAAATCTTGCAGGGCAGTGAATTATAAGCACTGTAGCTTGCGATGCATCATTGCCATTGCGTAATCAGTCTACTATTAAATGGCACATCGATTCCGATTTTCATTCACAAGCTTGTCATTCATTAGCAATTTAAACATACCAAGGCTATTTGCCCTGGAAATGACTATTCAAATGGACGCATCTGGTAACCTAATTTCTCTTTCGAACATAAACATTGCCACTAATTGACTCTAAATTTATAATTTCCCCACCTCCATTTAGCTTTCCTTTTAACTCATAGCCTACTATGGGATTATCCTGACGGTTAGCAAATTTTATGTCTAGATCTGTGTAAACCTCCCCAGTTATTGATTTTAGTTGAAAATCAGCTTTTTTGCGGGGAGAACTGCTTAAATCAACAAAACCACTTATCGATTTGGCTTCCACAGCACCGTTTCTATCTTCCAATAAAATATTTCCTGATATGGTTTCTATTTTTAAATCTGTTTCAGAGGATAAATATATCGTATATTTTATGCTGCTACAGATTGAATATCCATCTTTACCATT
>CAMPJM010000084.1 GCA_946886805.1 uncultured Flammeovirgaceae bacterium
CCAACATACCGAAAAACCATTTTAATTTTCATTGTAATTTTATTTTAATATATTTCTCTATCTATTTTTCCTATTCATTTCCATCAGGTAGCACTACTTTTTCGTTGGATCTTCAGTAATTCTGCAGGGATAAGCTCAATCGGGAGAACCTTATCTACTGCGTTTATTTTTACAGCCTCTCCGGGCATGCCATATACTACTGATGTATCTTTATCCTGAGCAATGGTGAAAGCCCCCTTATTTCTCATGGCCAATAAACCTTCTGCTCCGTCTTTTCCCATTCCCGTGAGCAATACCCCCACTGAATCTTTTCCCAGTTGGTCTGCGGCCGAATGAAATAGAACGTCAACCGACGGTCTGTGATGATTGACTACAGGGCCATCCACCACTCTCACTATCGTCTTGGCCCAGAGCTTCCTTAATTTAATATGCTTTCCGCCTGGAGCAATTAAAACCCGCCCCGGGTACACGCTGTCTCCATCCTCTGCCTCTTTGACTGATAAAGCCAAATTTTCATTCAGGCGATCAGCAAAAAACCTGGTGAATTGTTTTGGCAGATGTTGTACTATCACTATCCCCGGACTGTCAAGAGGTAGTTTTGCTAAAATTTCGTTAATGGCTACCGTACCACCTGTAGACGAGCCTATTACAATCACCTTCTCCGAATTGTGAACAGGTGTAGCTTCCTGCGTTACAACAGGTGGCTTGTTTATACAGGGGTTTATTTTCTTTACACTGGACTTACTGGCTATTCTTATTTTCTCCAGCAAAAGGTTATAGCCCGTTGCAACGGAGTTCATTATTTGTATATCTTCCTTTAGAAAAATCTCAACTGCACCATATTCCAATGCTTTCACCGATACTTCGCAATGCTTTTTGCTCAGACTGGAAACTACAACCACAGGAATGGGGTGCTGCGACATCAGCTTCCTAAGAAAGGTAATGCCGTCCATGCGAGGCATTTGAATGTCCAGCGTAATCACATCAGGCTTCTCCTTTTTTAACTGCTCTACGGCTATATAGGGATCGGCTGCGGTTTCCATCACTTCCATGTCTTCCTGCGAATTAATTAATTCCGATAGGACCTGACGTACCACTGCCGAATCATCTATCACAAGGACCTTTGTCTTAGAATATCTTTTCATTGATATTTAACCCCTTTGATGTATTTCATCATTACTGTTCCATTGGAGGTGTCGAACCGAATAGTTCTTCCAAATTCTCCGCCCACATCTGATGCTTTAATCGCAATGTTGTAATCCCGAAGCATTTCCTGTGCTATGTAAATATTCCTCACACCGATGTTATAAGCTATGCTATTGCCGTCGGTAAAGGCTTTGCCTCCAAATACCTTAGCTATTAAATTTTTTCTTTCTGCACCCATACTTTCCATTTTTTCAATAAGTTTTTGAATAGCTATATTCCCATACTTCGGAGAGGCTAATCCTTCTCCATTCCACAGGGGCAACAGGTAATGGTTCATCCCACCTATCTTCGATTTTGTATCCCATAAGCATACTGCTATACAAGTGCCAAGCAGTGTTGAGATGCAAGTGGGTTTATATGCAATAGCAATATTGGCCGGATATAGAAATATTTTATGAAGCTCCTGAGTGGCTGTGGTCATTTGTCGTCAAAAGGTCTGATCAAACAATATATCCGTCCCGTCTTCCGAAGCAGTTGATATTCCATCTTCAACTGATCGCTTGGGCAGGGAAACCGTGAAAGTGGATCCCTTGTCACTGCTGACCACTTCTACATTCCCTCCCAAAAGCTCGACCAGAGATTTAACAATGGAAAGCCCAAGCCCATGTCCCTGGTATTTTTTCACGGTACCAAAATCCAGTTGCGTAAACCTGTCAAATATTTTGTCAAAATCTTCCCCCTTTATTCCATTTCCCGAATCACTGACCCGAATGCTTATATCGTCTGCTGCCGAATTTATTTCAATCTTTATATCACCTTTTTCGCTGCTGAATTTCAGTGCATTTGAGATAAGATTGGTGATGATAATTTTAAAGTAGTTTCTGTCGGTGACAAAATGCACGTCCTCCCCCGCGGATTCTTCCGAATTGGAAACCACTACAATTAGCTTCCTTTTTTCTATAATAACAGCGAAGGAATCTATAACCCTTTGTATTACCTGTGAAATATTCGTGTTTACTACTTGTAAATTGATTTGACCTGCCTCTATTTCTGCAGCCGTAAAAATATTTGCCAATTGGTAATCCAGGACATGTGCCTCATTATTAATAAGCCTGAGTGCTTTAATAGTGGTGCTCTCCTCCATATTTTGCTTACTCAATAGATTCTGGCTAAGAGCCAATATGGAGGCCAGGGGATTATTGATTTCATTTTTAATATTGCTCAGAAAGTGGCTCTTCATTGCTTCCGACTGTTCCAGCTTTTTATTAAGCTCCCTCATTTTGGACAGCATTTCATTCTGCTCATGAATGGTTGCTTCACTTAACAAAAGCCTTTTCTCTAATTCCTTCATCAATTCGGTATTGGTAATGTCTTTCATAGGCTTATTTTTTGATATACTGTGGGCTGGATTTGTTTCAAAGGAAAATCCATTTGCGTAAGCGATTCAGAATGGCCAATAAACAGGAAACCTCCGATAGCAAGCCTTTCCAAAAGCTTGGAGATGACTAGAATCTGAGTTTCCTTATTAAAATAAATGAGCACATTGCGGCAGAAAATAATATCAAATTGTTTGTCAACACCGTCGAACTGTTTCAACAGGTTCACACGTTTAAATTCCACATTCGACAGATAACTGGGCTTTACTTTGGCTCGGATAGGCGTTTTGTCTACGCTTTTTAGGAAATACCTTTTTTTAATATGCGCGGGCAGACTACTGATTTTTTCTTCGGGGTACACCGCAGAAGCTGCTTTTTTCAGCACCTGGATAGATAAGTCTGAACCTAATATCTTATACTGAAATTTCTTATTGGTGCGAAGTATGAATTCCTCGATTGTAACTAAAATAGAATAAACTTCTTCGCCGCTTGAGCACGCAGCACTCCATATTCTGGTGGGTTCATTCGCTAACTTTTTTAACATTAACCCCGGTAGCAATTCATTTGATAGAAAGTCAAAATGAGAAGGTTCACGAAAAAAATCCGTTTTGTTGGTTGTGATAAGGTCAATCATATAAAAATATTCCTCGATTCTGCCTTTTTCGCCAAAGACATAATCGAAGTACAATTTATATGAAGGTATATTGAGCACGTTGAGCCGCTTATGCAATCGTGCTTCTACCATTTTTAGTTTGGTGTGGGGAAGCTGGATACCATAATGTTGCTGGATATATTCACTGATCATCAGAAAATCCTTGATTTCCAGCCTGGCAATAGATTTTTCCTCAATATTTGTCATGCCCTACTTTCTTAATTTTCTTCTAGTTCAGCCTGCGTTAGGGATATAAGCTCTTCTCCCGAAAAAACCTTGTCAACATCCAATACCATAATAAATTTTTCTTCCAGCTTAATAATGCCATGAATGAATTGACTACGTTCTTTGTTTCCAATGGCCGGGAGCGGAAGAATCTGATCATCAGCAACTTCTATTACTTCAGAGACGCTGTCTACAATTGCCCCAACTTTGATAATTTCGTCCTTCACATCCACGTTCATTACTACTATACAAGTATCAATGGTATCGGCTACCTGTGGTAACAAGAATTTGATCCGGGTATCAATTACTGGCACTACAGCACCCCGAAGGTTAACCACTCCTCTCATGAATTCGGCAGATTTTGGCACTTTTGTTACTGGCAGCATTTCCAACAGTTCGGTAACCTTTTTTACACTTACAGCGAAATGCTCACTGTTCATTATAAAGGTGAGGTACGAATCAATTTCGCGTTCATGTTTTAATTCCATTAGAATATTATTTTTTTACTTTACAAAAAAAGATAATTACGAGGAGGGTTTTTATAGGAAGAATCGGATTTTGAGGGGAAAAATCCTTTTTTTGTATAGGAGATTTCCCAAAGTTTGACAGGCGAATTCAGGAATATGAAAAAGGGGGGGCTTGGTATTCCAGGGATGGAATATTAGCAGAGTATGAGGACAAAGTAGGAAGTGGGCATTTGGAAACTTTAAAGCGAAATGCAGTTGAAATCACGCCAGGTTAAGAACAATCGAGGGCGTGCATAAGTCTGCTTACATCCAGTACAAGTGCCACGGAACCATTTCCCAGAATAGTAGCCCCTGAGGCAAAGTCCTGGTTTTTGTACATCTTACCCAAAGGCTTTACCACAGCCTGGTACTCATCGATGATATTGTCTACTTCGATTGCTATTTTTTTATTTTCATGCCTGGTCACCACCAGGTTAACAAATTGTGGTTTTGCCTTTTGTTCATCAAATACTTCACGCAAACTGACGTAGGGGACTTGCTCCCCGTCCAGAACAATTAAATCGTTCATATCAGGCTTTATTTCCTTGCTTTCCATCTCGTAGCATTTATCAATAACCGCCAAAGGAATAATGTATTGCGTTTTTTCCAAGGCAACCAACAAGCCATCGATAATACTTAAAGAAAGCGGCAGCCTTAGCCGCATAAGCGTCCCCTCATTAATTTTGGACTGCACTTCAATTTCGCCCCTAAGTTGGTTAATAGACCGTTTTACAACATCCATTCCTACACCTCTTCCGGAAACGTCAGTAACTTTTTCTGTAGTAGAAAAACCGGGCGAAAAAAGAAGGTCAAATACTTCCTTTTCTGAAAGCTCGTCGGTGGGCTTAATTATACCTTTTTGGACGGCTTTTTTGAAGACCGCATTCTTATCTATTCCTTTTCCATCGTCATGAATTTCTATAACCACATTAGATCCGGCGTAGTATGAATTCAGCTGAATAGTCCCTGTTTCGTCTTTGCCCTTCTTTATTCGTTCATGCGGAAGTTCAATGCCGTGATCCATGCTGTTGCGGAGCATATGGAGCAAAGGGTCTGCGAGTTTCTCTATGATTTTTTTGTCTAGTTCGGTTTCGCCTCCCTTTGAAATAAAACGGACCTTTTTGGATAATTCCCTGGAAGTATCCCTCACCAAGCGCTCGAACCTGGTTTTGAGGTTGCTTACAGGGAGCAATGAAATGCTGAAAGACTCATCTCTAAGCTGACGGACAAGTTTTTCAATATTTTCGGTAATTTCTTCTAATTCCTGATTTCTGTTTGTATCAGTATATAAGCTTAAGCGGGCCTGGGTGGTAACCAATTCGCTGACAATCCCCATGAGATTATCTATTTTTTCATAAGTAACCTTAATGGTCTGATTAGAGTTAGAAGAACCGCCTATGTCGCCTTTAACACTGGTCTTTTCACTTGCTGCAATTTTATTTTTGCTAATAAATCGCGTTATTACCTCTTCACTTAAATTTTCCGGGTATTCCTTAAGAAAAGTTAAAAAAGAGGAATCTGTGAGGAGATTTTCCTGGACTATTTCTTCTATTTGAATCTCACACAGATCTTCTATAAAAATAAATTCGTTTCTTATGTCATTTTCATCGCTGTCTGTGAACAGTAGCAATTCCCAGGACAAATAAACTTCATCTGCTACATAGTTATCCAAATCAGGTAAGTTGCCAGTGTTTGTTTTGATATACATTTCCCCCAAGGCAGAAAGATCTTCTAATATAAACAGGGGATTGTTGCCACTTTTAAGAAGACCCTTTTGAGGCTTAAAGTGAATGAGAAATAATGTTCCTATGGTAATTTTAGCATGGTTGCTCTCAAAAGAAGCAGAAGTGGGATCGTTCTCGGCTTTACAGAATGTTTTCACCTGATCAATCATAGCCTGGTGATATTTAAGGAGACTTTTATCCTCAGCACCACGATTTGTCAGCAAGGTTCTTATATGGTCAACAGACTTAAGGGAAATGTCCAGAATATCATTGCTCAATTTCAGCTTACCTCCCCTAATATCATCGAAAATATTTTCAAGAAAATGCGTAAAATCACCAATCAAGTCATAGCCAAACATTTTAGCTGTTCCCTTAAAAGTATGCATTACCCTAAATACCTCTTCCGTCTGGTTTTTATCTTCCGGTGCTTTTTCTAATGATAAAACAGCTCTTTCCAGATCATCAATTAGTTCTTCTGCTTCCTGTAAAAATTTTTCGTGAGCCTTTTCCACTTTATGATAAAATTAGACGATGATGAGGTACATAATATCCACTTTAAAGAATTGATATTGCTAAAGGTCCAAGGTTGCTACCACTTTGCTACCATTTTGCTAAACCCTGGCATTTTACCTGAGTACTTTCTTAACAACAGCTCTTAGATTTTCAGGCTGAAAAGGTTTTACTATCCAACCTGTTGCTCCGGCATCTTTTGCCTCTTGTTTCTTTTGAACCTGTGATTCAGTTGTTAAAATAAGAATAGGAATCAGGCCATACCTTTCCTGGCTTCTGGCAGATTTGATCACTTCAATGCCATCCTTATGTGGCATATTTAAATCGGTGATGATCAGATCAAACTTTATGTCCTCATTCAGTTTATTAATAGCCTCAGCTCCGTCCAAAGCTGTTGTTACATCATAATCTTCTTCAAGAGTTGCCGAAACAACCGCCAAAATACTTTCAGAATCGTCCGCTATTAAAATATTTTTTTTCATGGATTTTAGATTATTATATTTTGCAATATTTGATTCATCACTTTTGAATTTTCAGCCTCCCCATCAATAGAAATTTTTTTGCCGTTTTTGCGCAAGATGGCCATTGCCTGCATTAGCAAAAAGTCGATCTCGATCCCACGCTTAAATTTAAAAGCAATCGTATCAATACCACCATCAGCCAGTCTTTCCAAAAGCTTTTTGATATTGTTTGGGTCTGGCGAGGCATCTATTGACACACCTGCTTTACCTTCCGTTTCAGTGCTTATCTTATAAAATTCTTCCATCTTTAAAAGAAGATATTATCGTCTGATACAAATTCTTCTTCGATTTGGAAGGTCTCATTAAAAATCCTTCGCTCCGCCTCCATGGTATATAATTGTTTTACTTCATGGAGAATTTCCATCCGTCTTTCTTCCGAGATTTCGACTTTAAAGCCCTGGTAATTATGTTTTAATTCCTCCAGTATATTCAGAATGTCGTCAAGCGTGCCGGTTACGTTTTTATGATTATTTGCTGTGTTAAAAAGGAACATCTGTAATTCGATGGCTATTTCACGGTCAGACCATAATTTAAACAGTTGCTTCTGAATTTTACCCGAGGCTACGATATATTCTTCCTTAATATTTCTTATTTGGTTATAAGACAGGTCTACTAGATCGTGAAGGACGCAGGTGAAGCCGGATGTGTTTAACGGGTCATTTTTTTCATGGCTAGATTTTAAATCTTTGGTCAAATCAGTGTCCACAGTATAAATGTGTTCGAGCTTTTGGCGGATAATATCATGATATTGCAGTTCTATGATAATCATGTCAAAGGTTTTGACGGCTTCGCTAAACTTGTTTTTTAAGGGTAGCGGGAAGTTATTTGCCTGTAGTTTGTCTCTTGCGATCGAGGAGTATTTTCTCAGCTTATTACTGGTAACAAGAAAATCACTATTCAAATGATCGAATAAAATATTGATTTTTTGATTGATGCTGTTAAATAAGTCAGTGTAATAGCTTAGCTGAGCAGATGTTAATTTACCCTTTGAACTTGTTGACATGGGATTATATGGTTTATATCATTCCTGGTAAGATGGCGAAATTCTCGTCCACCTTCATCCATAAAAGGTACTCTAATACTTTACAAAGAAACTGCTTATTCAAAAAGTAATCCTTAGGATAATTCAGAATTTCAGGGGGACATATTCACAAATTGATTGGGAAATTTCCTATTCGAAATTAAGAAATCAGACATTCTGCAAATAGAATTTAATCAACTGAACAATATTCTTGATGTCGCACTTTTGAAGAATGCTGTTTCGGTAGTTGGCGACAGTTTTTTCGCTAATGAAAAGCTTATTGGCTATCTCATTGGTGTCTAAGCCTTCAACAATCAATTCCAATACTTCAAGCTCTCTTTTGGAGAGTACCTTCTTAAAAAAATCATGGTTTTCCTGCGGCTTGTTCATGTTTTCCACTATGTTATTCATGATCCGCTGCCCAAAATATTTATTCCCATTCTTAACGCTCAATATGGCAGAAATAAGCTCATATTTGGCGGTATCTTTGGTTAGGTATCCTAAAGCGCCAGCTTCCAGGGCTTTTGTGGCATAAGATGATTTATCATGCATAGTCAACATAATGACTTTGGTAGCCATATTGTACTTTTTAATGTATGCCAAAACTTCATACCCATCACCATCGGGAAAATTAATGTCGCACAATAAAATTTCAATCTCCGGGTGTCGGTCCAATAGGATTTTTGCCTCTTTCACAGAACCAACATCTTTAATTATTTCCACCTGCCCTGATTCTTTCAAAACACTGGCAATTCCCTCACGAAGAATATTATGATCATCCGCTAATGCTAATTTTATCATTGATTTTTAATTTATGGATACATTTAGACTTAATATCGTTCCGTTTCCCGGACTTGAAGAAAAAATCAGTTTGCCATTGATCATTTTGGCTCTTTCTTTTATTGTTTTTAATCCATAGCTGTTTTCTTTATATACTGCCTCCTCGTAATTAAATCCCTTGCCATCATCTTCGATCATAAGATGAATACTGTTTTTTAGCTTTAATAAAATCAACGACAAATTTTTCGCTTCCGAATACTTCATCGAATTGTTGATAAATTCCTGCGCTATCCGGTATAGGTTGATATCCGTTTTTTCACAAGGTTTATAGCCTTTTAAATCAATCCGTGATTCAATGCCCAGTTGGTTGTTGGTTACAGACTGGTACTTTTCCAAGAGTGAATAAATCGCACTTTCCAAGCCAAGATTTCTTAAGCTCAGCGGCATTAAATCATTGGTTATATTTTTTATGTCTACGTTCACATGCTGAATCAAATCCAATATTTGAGAGCAATCCCTTTTGCAATCTGTGGCAACACAAGAATCTACCTGTTGCAATTGAAGCTTTGCCAGACTAAGCATCTGCCCCACACCGTCGTGCAATTCCCTGGCTAATTTTTCCTTTTCATTCTCCTGAATTGTGATGATCATTTCCGTTTGTTTCTTCTGATGATCAAGCTCGTTTTGTAGCTTTTCCATAGAAAGTTTAAACAGGTCATTTTCTAATTTCTTTTTCTTGGTGATGTCTGTCAAATTGATAACAAACCCGATTGCTTCACGGCCGTCTTCTTTTAAGACAGAAGCTACGCATTGTGTTATTACCTCTCTGTCGGATTTTGTGTACATCGTCAGTTCAACGGCTTTTGAACTGTGTAGGGACAGTTCTTCAAAGACATTTTGATTCGTCACGGAACCCATTAACATTCCGATGGGGTGCTGTATTATCTCACTTTCATTGTATTCAAATAATTGCTGAGCGGCATTGTTGACAAATTCTATCGTGCCATTCAAATCTGTGAATATGATGGCAGACTGGTTTTGTTTGATCATTTCCTCATAAATGATCAATTCTTTCTGCATGTATTTAATGACGGATAGATCTGTTATTGTTCCCACCATTCTTTTGGGCTTCCCGGATTTTAGCAGTTCCACCACTTTTCCTCTAAACATAATCCAACGGTAGCTTCCATCGGCATTTCTAATTTTTAATTCAGAAAATATTGCTTCGTATGGCTCTCTTCTCCCAATATCCATCTGAACCTTAAAATCCTTAATAAAATCGGAATGGATAATTTTATACAAGCATTCAAAGCTTCTGCTTCCGCTAAAGTCGTGATGCCCTATTAAAGCATATGATTTTTTGGAAAAGAATATTTTGTTTTTTACTAAATCCCAGTCCCAAACCCCATCGCCGTTTCCCTCAAGGGCGTAAGACCACCTGATTTCACTCTTTTTCAGTTCATGGTGCAACTTCTGAAGCGTATTTAGCTCCACTTGAAGTTTCTTTTTGTTTTTCTCTTTCCGGATTTCCTTTTTTATAAGATCTTCCCGGATGATATTTTCTTTGTCGGACAAGGAGTTGCTTGATTCACATACAAAACCAAGAATTTTTTCAGGTAAATCATTTGCTTTTTCAAGCACTATTTCATTAATTCTCAGCAACACCCGTTCCCTGTTTTTCTTCAGGAAAATTACATCAGTAATAATCGAAATTTCTTTATTCGTAAAACTGCCCAGGGATAATAAATTAGCTTTGCACGTTGCATCTATTTTCTCTTCTAAAAGATTGTCCTTCCAATCAGCGTGATTATAACCAGTCAGGAGTACCAAATTATCATTGACAGAAGCTATGGATTCTGTGCTTTTGGTGTAGATGTATACTCCAAAAATAGGATGATCGAGGATGGTATCTAATGATTTCATGCTTAGAAATAATCTTAACAAAGTTGAATTTATTCAAAGCAAAGCAGTTTTTGAAATGCGGTTGTCGAGTAGAGAAATTGATCGGGTAATATTCTGTTGGATAAGTGAGATTACAATAATGGTGTGATAATTATCTTTTTCTAAGACAAAGCGGGCGTTTATGTCGCCCCATGAGGTGCTGCTGATTTTGTGCGAAGCCAGTGGATTAATAAAATGGCTTTCGTTTTATTTCATAACCTGTTAGGACTTCGATCCTTAATATAAAAAAGATGGATAAATTTAGTTAAATAAAGCACCTGCTGGAACTAATTCTCACCAAGGCAAAAATTCTGTTTCACCTATTTATATGATTTTTCAATGGCTCAAAAAATTTTTTGGTCTCTATTTTCTTTTCAGAAACTTACTTGCATGTTTGTAGCGAATCATACTCATATATTTAAATAGGGGCGTGCTTTTTTGGCTCAAGCAATTTTTCTGGGAAGCCTTTGTGTTTTTCTGGTTTCCTCTGGTAATGATTCGGCTGAAGCCAAATCTACACAGGCCGCAAATAGCTGTAGCCTGCGTAAATTCGACTTTGGCATAGCCATGCCTTTGGCGTAGTCGAATTATTGGGCTCAAAGTCAAAAGTTGTGTCGGTGCTAGCCGTGCTTCTTGGAAGATTTGAATTTGACCCCGCATCGTCCGCATTTGCAATGCGGATGTCCGAGAAGGGCGATTGTATCGCCGTATGGTATATTTCAAAGGGATCCTAGGCGAGCAGATCGGTGATTGGTAAGATATAGGATTTTCGGGCGAATCCCCAGGTCTTAAACCGACCTGAGGATTCCTTAAAAACCAAAACCCTTATTTTATTAAAGAAACCAAGTTCTGCTCACTTTCTATATATTCCTGAATAGTAGCCCTGATTTTATCTTTACCCACTGAACTTTCATAAGCTCTATCAGAAAGCAGTTCGTCCTGTAAAGCAAACAGTTTCATAAACAGGATTTTATCGTCAACTTTTCTTCGAATGGTAATGGTTTGCTTGCTTGCGAATAATTCATCCCAAACTGCTCTTACATCTGCCCAATAAGTTTTATTTTCCTCCCACCATTCCTTCGCTATTTGGCATTGGGAGTCATCGACTTTTTTGTAGGTGTTCATGCCTTTTTCCTGAGCTATAAGTTGATCTCCGGTTGCCGAACGGACAATCTTATCGTTATCCTGTTCATGAACCCATCCATTGGCTGTGATTTCCTGACGGTTCCTTCTTAACATCACATTGTAGTCTTTGCGTTTTGTGAATTCTCTCCGCGGCAGGGGAGCATCAGCAGT